>DASSJV010000094.1:0-7006 GCA_035691005.1 Gaiella sp.
AGTTCGTCCGGATGTCGCTCGGCGGCGTCCGCGACGAGGCGGAGATCCGGGGCCACCGCCGGACGTACATCGGCGCGCTTCCGGGCCGCCTGGTGCGCGCGCTGCGCGACGCGAAGACGATGAACCCGGTGATCCTCCTCGACGAGGTCGACAAGGTCGGCGCCGACTGGCGTGGCGACCCTTCGGCCGCCCTGCTCGAGGTGCTCGACCCGGCGCAGAACTCGACGTTCCGCGACCACTACCTCGACGTCGAGGTCGACCTCTCGCAGGTCTTCTTCATCGCCACCGCCAACATCGCCGAGACCATCCCCGGGCCGCTGCTCGACCGGATGGAGGTGATCCGCTTCGACGGGTACACCTCGGACGAGAAGGTCGCGATCGCGCGCGGCTACCTCTGGCCGCGGCAGCGCGAGCGGGCGGGGCTCCGCGAGGACGAGGTCTCGATCGGGGACCAGGTGCTCGAGACCGTGATCTCCGACTACACGCGCGAGGCCGGCGTGCGGCAGCTCGAGCGCGAGCTCGGCTCGATCCTGCGCAAGACCGCGACACGGATCGTCGCGGACAAGGTCGACACGCCGGTCGAGGTCGACGTCGACGCGGTGCGCGACGCGCTCGGGCGCCAGAAGTTCTTCCGCGAGGCGGCAGAGCGGACGGCCGTGCCGGGCGTCGCGACAGGGCTCGCCGTCAACATGAGCGGCGGCGACGTGCTGTTCGTCGAGGCGACCTCGGCGCCGGGCGACGGCCTGGTGCTCACCGGCCAGCTCGGCGACGTGATGAAGGAGTCCGTGCAGATCGCGCTCTCCGCGGTCCGCTCCCGCGCCGAGGAGCTCGGGATCGACCAGGACGCGTTCGAGCGCAAGTTCCACGTGCACGTGCCGGCAGGGGCGATCCCGAAGGACGGCCCCAGCGCGGGCATCACGATGGCGACCGCGCTCGCCTCGCTCCTCACCGGCCGCCCGGTGAAGCACACGGTCGGGATGACCGGGGAGCTCACGCTCCAGGGCCGGGTCTTGCCGATCGGCGGGCTCAAGCAGAAGGTGCTCGCCGCGCACGCGGCGGGGCTCACCGACGTCGTGATCCCCGAGCGGAACCGGGCCGATCTCGACGACGTCCCGGAGCACGTCCGCGACGAGCTGACGTTCCATCCGGTGATGTCGCTCGACGAGGTGCTCGGCTTCGCGCTCGAGCGGGAGCAGGCCTCGCAGCATGTCCCGCTGTAAGACCTGCGCACCCGTCCCCGAGGAGGTCCGCCGCGCGGCGGGCCTCCTCGAGCGCCGCTGGACGGTCTCGATCCTGTGGGCCTCGGTCGAGGGCGCGAGCCGTTTCAACGAGTTCAAGCAGGCGGTCGGGGAGATCCCTCCGCGGACGCTGGCCCAGCGGCTGCTCGAGCTCGAGGGCGCCGGCCTGCTCGAGCGACGGGTGATCGACGCGCGCCCGCCGCGCGTCGAGTACGTCCTGACGGACGACGGGCGCAGGCTCCGCTCGGTCCTGGACGCGCTCGCGGCCTACGCGGCGCACTGAACGACCTGCCGAGCAGGGGGAAATTGACCCTCTAGCTCGTTCGAGGGACGGCCGATACACAGGACGTGACCCTTCCGGAGGCCGTCTCCAACAGACTCATCGGCGCGCTCTTCGTCGAGCGCGGGCTCGTATCCCAGAGCCAGCTCGTCGTCGCGCTCGAGCTCCAGCAGGAGACCGGGCAGCAGCTCGGCCAGATCCTCGTCGAGCGCTTCGGCGTCGAGCGGACCGAGCTGGCCAAGGTCGTCGCGGAGCACTGGGCCCGCATGGGCGAGGCGAAGGAGGACGCCAGCACGCGCGCGAGCGAGTCGTGGCGCCAGCTCGGGGACATCCTCGTCTCCCGCGGGTTCGTCACGCGCGAGCAGCTCTTGCAGGCGCTCGAGCGCCAGCGGTTGACGGGGGAGCGTCTCGGCGAGGCGCTCGTCGGCCAGGGCGTGATCAGCAAGTTCGAGCTCGCAGGCTCGCTCGCCGAGCAGGCGTCGCTCGCGGAGGCGCCGGCCGAGACGGAGGGGGAGCCCGCCCCGGTCCTGCACCTCACCCGGAGGGCCGACGCTCCGGCCGCGCCGGCCGCCGAGGAGGCGGACGTGCTCGTGCCGGAGCCCGAGCCCGTTCTCGAGGCGGTCCCCGACCTCGAGCCCGAGCCCGATGTGGTCGCGCCGGAGCCGGAGCCGGAGCTGACCCCCGCGCTGGAGCTTGAGCCGGAGCCGGAGCTGGCGCCCGAGCCGGAGCTCCGGCCGGTCGTGGCAGCCGAGCCGCCGATCGGGGTGGAAGAGGCTCCTGCGCCCGAGATCGCGGCGTCGGCCTGTGTCGCCTTCGCCTCCACGCCGCGCGGCTACCGGCTCGTCGAGCTGGGCGAGCGTCCGGTGCCCGGCGTCGGCGAGCGGATCGAGCTGCCGGACGTCGGAGAGCTCGTCGTCCTCCGGCACGGCCCGTCGCCGCTGCCGGCCGACGAGCGCGTCTGCGTGTACCTCGAGCAGCCCGTGCCCGTCGGCCACGCGCTCTGAGCGAGGCTGCACTCGCGACACCTGCGCTTCCGGCCGCCCGCCAGGTAATATGACCTGAAATTCAGGGGGAAATGTGTGCGGTAAACCTCACGCCGCATATTCGGGTCGATTACCAGGCGTTGTAAGGAGCACCTGACGCACCATGAAACGCTTCTGGGACTGGTACGAGCGGCACTACACGCTGAACGTGACCGTCGCGGCGGCGCTCTTCACGCTCCAGATCGTCCACCTCGTCTGGCTGACGCTCGACCCGCTGTGGGCGAAGGTGTTCGGCGATCCGCTGATCGTCGTGGAGAAGCCCTACAGCTGGCCGCTCTTGCTCGTGGACTACACCGAGATCCCGGCGCTGATCATGGTCTCGCTCGTGTACCTCAACGAGCTCCGCAGCGGGTTCGCACTCAAGCCGGTGCTCTTCCTGCTCTTCCTCAACAGCCAGTGGCTGCACATCTTCTGGATCACCGACGAGTTCGTCGTCGCGTCCAACCAGAACGCGAACACCGGCTCGCTGCCGACCTGGCTCGCCTACGTCGCGATCCTGATCGACTACCTCGAGCTGCCCGTGATCTACGACACGTTCAGGAAGATGCTCGTCGCGCTGCGCGAACGCCGGCTCGGCGAGTTCCTGCGCGAGGATCTGCGAGAGGCCTAGCGCGCCGTCGTCGTCTGCGAGGCGCTCTCGCGAGAGACGGTCAGGATCCGGCGCACGTACATCGAGATCAGCAGCATGGCACTCCCGACGGTAGCAGTAAGGGACGCCTTACGCAACGAGGAAGGGACATGATTGTCGCGCACGCCGTGCACTGGCTCGTCGCGGCGCCCGCCGCGCTCGTCCTCCTCTGGATCGCGGTGGCGACGATCCTCGAGTCGCGGCGCGCGCGGGCGCGGGGGCACGCGGCGCTGCGGGAGGACGGTCAGCCCGTCGCTGACGAGGCGACCGACGTCGGTGCAGCCTCGGACGCCTCGTCGGACGGGTAGAGCCGCCACGGCAAGAGCTCGTAGTCGTTCTCGCAGGGCGGACCGAAGGCCATCCAGTACTCGCCCGCGGTGAGGTCGACGATGCTCGAGGCGACGGTGATCGTGCGATCGAGCGGATGGGCCCGCTCGTCCGGGTGGTTGCAGACCGAGTTCGGGTAGCCGAAGTGGTCGCCGAGCCCCTCGGCGATGGTCGCGCGGACCCCGCCGGACGTCGACGCCTGCCGGGCGCGCCGCAGCACCCGCTCGATCCGCGGCACGCGGTAGAGCGAATCCGGCGCGAACGGGCGGTAGGTCTCCTCGAGCTGCTCCGGGACGAACGACTGGAAGTGGTTCGCGTGGACGAGCATCCCGCGCTCGGGATAGAGCCAGCCGTGCCGGGCCGGTGTCGTCTCGAGGTCGATCGCGTAGCCGTCGCGGTGCGTGATCAGCAGGTTCGTGCAGAGGGACTGCCTCGACGAGAAGACGGCATGGAGCGCGTCGTCGAGGCCGGGAGAGTCGAGGATCCTGCGGCGGACGTACGGCTGCGGGATGCCGAGACCCGTGCCGAAGCGGGCGCCGAGCCCGTTCGCGTTGAGGCCGATGCCCGCGGAGTTGGCGCCCTGCCGGCCGACCTGGCCGGCCTCCGTCTGCATCACGATCGTCGGCGCGGGCGGCTGCTCGACGCGCAGCATCACGACCGTGTCGAGCGTGTCGGCGCGCCAGTCCCAGTTCTGGCCGCAGTACACGTGCCCGTCCCCCGTCGCCTCGGGCAGAAGCGCGTACGACGAGCATTCCTCCTCGCCGAAGGGGTCGCCGAACGACAGCTCGCCGCGCCCGTTCAGCGCGAGGATCTCCTCCGTGCGGAGCGCGGCGCCCTCGGCGATCCCGCGCACCTCCTCGAGGATCCCGGGCAGGTACTCCTCGACCAGGGGGTTCCAGCGGGGCACCTGCCCGAGCACGGTGTCCCACGGGAGGCCCGCCGATCGCTCGAACCCCTCGCGGTAGTACGCGACGGACAGCTCGATCTGCGCGCGCGCCGCCTCGCCGTACTGCCTGCCGCGCTCGCGCGGGTCCGGGCTCGAGACCTCGATCAGCGGGATCTCGGTGCGGCTCACGCGTGCGCCCCCGCGGCGGTCAGGTTCGCCGGGAGCTCGCCGGCGTCCTCGTAGATGTTCCAGGGGAGAAGCTCGAACTCCGTCGTGCACGGGTTCCCGCCGGCGACCCAGAACGCGCCGGTGGTGAGGTCGACGATGAGCGACGCGAGCGTCTCGAACGTCCGCGGGGCCCGCGGATCGGGGTGATTGCAGACCGAGTTCGGGTGCCCGAGATGATCGGAGAGCGCCTCGACGATCAGCGCGTGCATCTCGGCCGAGCTCGAGGTCTCGGGTGCGCGTCGCAGCGTCCGCTCGACCCGCTCCGCGCGGATCAGCGAGTCGGAAGAGGCGGGTCGGTACGAGGCGCCGACCTGCGGGGGGACGAAGGCCGTGAACGCGTTGGCGTGCGCGTAGACCCCATCGCGCGGGTACGCCCACCCGTGCCGGCCGGGCGTCGTCTCGACGTCGATCGCGAAGCCCTCGCGATGGGTCAGCAGGACGTTCGTCGAGAGCAGCTGGCGGGCGGTGAAGATCGCCTCCAGCGCCTGGTCCATCCCGGCCGACTCGAGCGTCCGCCTCCGGATGAACGGCGCGGGGATTCCGAGGCCGTTCTGGAACGGCGCGGC
Organism: Gaiella sp.; assembly: GCA_035691005.1. GTDB lineage: Bacteria > Actinomycetota > Thermoleophilia > Gaiellales > Gaiellaceae > Gaiella. The sequence goes on from DASSJV010000094.1 coordinate 5,197, forward strand.
GAGCCCGTTCGCGTTGAGCGCGATACCCGCCGAGTTCGCGCCGTGCCTGCCGACCTGGCCCGCCTCGACCAGCGTCACGATCGTCGGCGTGCCGGGCTGGCGGATGCGGAGCATCACGGCAGTGCCCGCCGTCTCCGAGCGCCAGTCCCAGTTCTGCCCGCACCAGACGTGGCCGTCGCCCGCGGCCTCGTCGGTGACCACGAAGCTCGTGCAGTCGGCCCCCTCCGCGAACGGGTCGCGCGTCCGGAGCTCGCCTCTCCCGTTGAGCGCCACTATCTCCTCGACCGAGCGGCCCGACCCCTCGGCGATCCCGCGCACCTCGTCGAGGAGCCCCGGGGCGTACTCGTCGATCAGCGGGTACCAGCGCGGGACACGCTCGACCACGTCCGGCCACGCGAGACCGGACTTGCGCTCGAACTCCTCACGGTAGAACGCCAGCGACCGCTCGATCAGGGAGCGGGTCTGCTCGCCGTACTGACGGCCGCGGTCGCGGGCGTCCGCGCCGGAGATCTCGACGAGCGGCAGCGGGCGGGCGGCGCGCGTTGTGTCCGGCGGCATGTCGCGCTACCGTAGCGTGAGCTACAGCGATCGTCAATCTCCGTCGTGTCTACTACAAGCATTCCCACCGCCGGACCACGGCTAGCCGAGCGACTCGCGCTGCACGCCGATGCGCTGAGCCCGGGCGAGCGGCGCGTCGGCGAGTTCCTCGCGAGCGCGGACGAGGCGCCGTTCCTCTCGGCGCTCGAGATCGCGAAGCGCCTCGGGACGAGCGATGCGACCGTCGTGCGCGCAGTCAAGGCGCTCGGCTACCCCGGTCTGCAGGCACTCCGCGACGAGCTGATCGGCGACCTGCGCGAGCGCGCCACCCCTGCCGCGCGTCTGGAGCGGAGCCTCGAGGAGCTCGGCGCGCAGCCCGCCGCGATCCTCGACCACGTGCTCGAGCTGCAGATCGGCTTCCTCGAGGAGGCCCGGAGGACCGTGCGGCCGGAGGAGTTCACGCGCGCGGTCGACGTCCTCGAGGCGGCCGACCGCGTGATCGTGTCCGGGCTCGGCCCGACCGGCGCGCTGTGCGAGTACCTCGTCCTGCGGCTGCGCCGTTTCCTCCGCCAGGCGGAGGCGGTCAACGCGACCGGGCTGCGGCTCGCCGACGCGCTCCTCGGCTTCCGGTCGGGCGACGCGCTCGTGCTCGTCGTCTACGAGTCCCTCGACGACGACACCGCGGCGACCCTGGACCGCGCGAACGAGCTGGAGATCCCCGTCGTGCTCGTCACGGATTCGCTGGGGGCGAAGCTCGCGGGCCGGGTCGCGGCCGCCCTGACCGCGCCCCGGAGCCGGGCCGGCTCGCTCTCCACGGTGACGACCACCGTCGCGATCCTCGACGCGCTGCTCCTCGGGATCGGGGCGCGCGACCGCGAGCACGCGCTGGCGGGGCTCGCCGAGCTGAACCGGCTGCGGGAGCGCGTCGCGGGGCGCCACGTCCCCCTCGACCGCGATCTCCGTGACGTCGACCTGCTGCCGGTCGAGCCGGCGGCGGGATGAACGGCCTCTTCGAGCTCGAGCGCGTCACGCTGCGGCGTGAGGGACGGACCGTGCTCGACGGCGTCGACGCAGTCCTCCCGGAGGGCGTGTCCTGCGTCTGGGGACCGTCCGGCGCCGGCAAGTCGACGCTCCTCCGGCTGCTCGACCGGCTGCTCGACCCGGACGAGGGTGTCGTCCGCTACCGCGGGGCCGACGTCCGCGGGCTCGACCCCCTCGCGCTCCGGCGCGCGGTCGCGCTCGTGCCCCAGCTTCCTGCGCTCGTCGCGCGAAC
>DASSJV010000095.1:0-30896 GCA_035691005.1 Gaiella sp.
GCGTCGACGAGGCGCCGCAGCGTCTCGACGAGCGACTCGTCGCCGAGCGCGCTCGCCGTCGCCACGAGGTCTCGCCCGATCGCGTCGACGTGGATCTCCATGCGCACCAGTATGACATCAATTTGATGTCTGTCAAGTGCCAAGATGCAAACGGACCGGTGTCGCGGCCTCCTCTTGCCGGGAGGACTCCGTCCTGCGCCGCGGTATCCGTCCAGCGCCGGCCGGACCGGCCAGCGCGATGCCCACCCGCCCTCCCGCATTCATCCAGGCCGACGCCCGCGTCTCCCGCTTTGCGGCGCTCGCGCCGGTCGCCGCGGCGCTCGACGAGTGGGGCACGGGCGTGTGGCAGGACATCGGCGAGATCGGCTTCGCCGCGATCTGGGTCGCCCTGACGGCGATCGTCCTCGTCGAGGTGGCCGTCACGTTCCGCCGGCGCGAGTACCGCATCAGAGCCCTGCTCTGGCTCGCGCTCGTCTCGCTCGCGAACCCGTGGGCCGATCCGCTGATCCAGGCGCTGCTCGGCGCCCGGGTGGTGCGGGCGATCCGCCTGCGACGCGAGTTCGCGGAAGCGGTCGGGCGCGAGGTGTTCTCGGGCCGGGGTCTTCGGTTCGTGGCGGCGGTGAGCGCGATCGGGCTGTTCGGGCTCGGCTGGCTCTTCAGCGCGGTCGAGACGACGCAGCACCTCACGGTCGGAGACGGGGTGTGGTTCGCCCTCGTCACCGCGGCGACCGTGGGCTACGGGGACATTGTCCCGACCACGGCGGGCGGGCGCTTCATCGCGGCCGCGCTGATGATCCTCGGGCTGTTCGTCGTCGGGCTCCTCACCGGCGCGGTCGCCGAGCGCTTCACCCGCAACAAACCCGCGGAGGAGGACGTCGTGCAGCGGCTCGACGAGCTCGCGACGCGCCTCGAGCGGATCGAGTCGAACCTCGGCGGGACCGGCGGCCGCGACTGACACCCGGCCAGGTCGCCCGCGTGGTTGTCTTCCACCGTGGGCGCCGCGCAGGTCACGTACGTCGGGCACGCAACGGTCCACATCGCGCTCGACGGCGTCCGGCTTCTCACCGACCCGCTCCTCCGGTCGCGGGCGGGCCACCTGCGGCGGCGCGGCCGGGTCGACGCCGGCGCACTCCGCGGGATCGACGCGATCCTCGTCTCGCATGCCCACTACGACCACCTCGACATCCCGTCCCTCGAGCGGCTCGGGCGGATCACGCCGATCGTGGTGCCGCGCGGGCTCGGCGCGCTCGTCCGTCGGCGCAGCTTCGCGCACGTCGTCGAGCTCGAGGCGGGCGAGACGATCGCGGTCGGTGCGCTCTCGGTGACCGCGACGGTCGCCGAGCACGACGGGAGCCGGGGGCCGTTCGCCGCCGGCCCAGCGCTCGGGTATCTCGTCGAGGGCACGCGGCGCGTCTACTTCGCGGGCGACACCGACCTGTTTCCCGGGATGGCCGAGATCGGCTCGGAGCTGGACGTCGCGCTCGTCCCGATCTGGGGCTGGGGCCCGAGCCTCGGTCGCGGGAAGCACATGGACCCCGAGCGCGCGGCAGAGTCGCTCACGCTCCTCCGCCCCCGCATCGCCGTGCCGATCCACTGGGGGACGTACCACCCGATCCACCTCGGCCTGCGCGACGCGCCGGCGTTCCTCCGAGACCCGGCGGAGCGCTTCGTCCGCGCCGCCGCCGCGGCCGCGCCCGACGTCGAGATACGCGTCCTCCGCCCCGGCGAGACGCTCTTGCTCGAGGGCGAAGGCCGGTAGGGATAGCCGCACTGCGTGGCGGCTCGGGGCGCGGATAGGGTTTTCGTGTCCGACTGCAGGCAGCGCCTGTCGGACGCTTTCGACGAGGACGGCTCCCGCCGGTCTCGCGTGCGTGCGTCGGCGCAGGAGGAGCCACCGATCGCGTGAACACCGTCGACCCGCCCGATCTCCCGCTCTGGCAGACCGTGCGCCACCTGTACCCGCTGTGGCGGGCGCAGCGCCGGCTGGTCCTGATCGGGCTCGCCTGCGCGCTCGCCTTCACGGGTCTCACACTGACGATCCCAATCCTCGTCCAGCGGACGATCGACGACGCGATCGACGGGCCCGACCGGTCGCTCCTCGTCCCGTACCTCGCCGCGATCGTCGTGGTCGCAGCGCTCCGCTTCTGGGTCAACTTCTGCCGCCGGTACGCGACGTCGCGCATCGGGATCGCAGTCGAGGCGCGCCTGCGCTCGATGCTCTACGAGGCGTACCTCCGCTACCCGCGCGCGTTCTATGACCGCCACGCGACGGGCGAGGTGATCTCGCGTGCGACGAACGACATCTACCCCGTCCGGTACTTCGTCGGCTGGGGCGTCGTGCAGGCGCTGCAGAGCATGATGATGCTCGTCGGCGCGGCGACCGTGCTCGTCGTCGTCAATCCGGTCCTCGCGCTCACCGCGGCGCTCGCGATGCCTCCGATCGCGGTGCTCACCTACATGTTCGCGCACCGGGTCTTCCCGATCTCGCGCGAGGTCCAGCGGCGCAAGGGGCATCTCACCGAGGCCTCCGACGAGGCCGTCGTGGGGATCGAGATGGTGCAGGCCTTCGGACGCGAGGACGACGTCCGCGACCGCTTCCACGGGCGCGCGGAGGCGGTTCGGCGCGAGACGATGCGCCAGGCCTCCGTCGAGGCGCGCTTCCTTCCCGGCCTGATCTTCCTGCCCACGCTCGGGATCGCCGCCGTGCTTCTCGTCGGCGGCCGCCAGGCGATCGAGGGCGACCTCACGATCGGCCAGTTCACGCTGTTCGTGACGCTCCTGCTCCAGCTCGTGTGGCCGCTCGAGGCGCTCGGCTGGATCATCAACCTCGGCCAGCGGGCGACGGCCGCCGCCTCGCGCAGCTTCGCGTGGCTCGAGGGGATCGAGTCGCTGGCCGAGAGGGCCGACCCGCTCGCGCTGCCCGAGGGCCCCCTCCCCGTGCGGCTCGAGGGCGTCCGCTTCCGCTACGCGACCGGCAGCGAGGTGCTCTCGGGGATCGACTTCGCTGCCGCGCCGGGCGAGATCGTCGCCGTGTGCGGCGCGACCGGCGCCGGGAAGACGTCGCTCCTCAACCTGCTGTCCCGCTTCTACGACCCGACCGAGGGACGCGTCCTCCTCGGCGGCGTCGACGTGCGCGACGTCGGGCTCGCCGAGCTCCGGCACTCGGTCGCCATCGTCACGCAGAAGCCGGTTCTCTTCTCGATCCGGCTCCGCGACAACCTGCTCGCCGGCCGGCCCGACGCCGACTGGAGCGACGTGCTCGACGCCTGCGAGGTCGCGGGGGTCGCGGCCTTCGTCGACGACCTCCCCGACGGCTACGACACGCTGATCGGCGAGCGCGGGGTCAACCTCTCTGGCGGGCAGCGCCAGCGGGTCGCCCTCGCGCGCGCGCTCATCGCGGACACGCGCGTGCTCGTGCTCGACGACCCGATGTCGGCCGTCGACACGGAGACCGAGCGCCACCTCGTCGAGCACCTCCGCGCCGCCGTGCGAGGGAAGACCGTGCTCATCTCCGGTCAGCGCCTCTCGACGGTGCTGGTCGCCGACCGCGCGGTCGTCCTGCGCGACGGGCGCATCGTCGAGGAGGGCGTCCCCGAGGAGCTGCTCGCCGCCGGTGGGCCGTTCGCGCAGCTGTTCGGCGAGGAGGCTCTCGCCGCATGAGCGCGCGCGCTCCCCGGAACGGGCTCTCGCGCCTGCTGCCCTACACCGCCGGACGCCGCCGGCGGCTCGCGGTCGTGCTCGCGCTCGCAGCCGTCTCGGCCGTGGCGCCCGTGGCCGGTTGGCACATCGTCGGCGACGCGATCGACAACGGGATCCGCGCGGGCGACGAGTCGCGCCTCGTGACGGACGTGGTGCTGTACGTCGCGATCGGCGCGGTCGCGTGGGTCCTCGGAACGGCAACCTGGCTGATGCTCGCCGCCGTCGGGCAGCGGATGGTGCTCGACGTCCGCCGCGACCTCTTCGAGCACCTCACGTCGCTCTCGCTGCGGTACTTCTCGGAGCAGCGGGCCGGCTGGATCATCGCGCGCCTCACGAGCGACGTCGACGCGCTCTCGGACGTGCTCAACCAGGGCCTGACGACGCTCGTCGTGAACACCCTGACCCTCGTCGCCGCGATCGGCGGCCTGTTCCTCCTCGACTGGCGGCTGGGGCTCGTGGCGATGCTCGTGCTCCCGCCGGGCATCCTCGTCACCCGCTGGTTCCAGCGGACCTCCCACGAGGCGTTCTCCGATGTCCGCACGCGGATCGCCGCGGTCACCGCGCAGCTCGCCGAGTCGGTCGCCGGGATGGCCGTCGTCCAGGCCTTCACGCGCGAGCGCGCGTTCCAGCGCGAGTTCGAGACGCTCAACGAGGCGAACCGCGTCTCGAACGTCCATGCGCAGAAGCTCTCCTCGGTCTTCTTTCCCGCAATCGAGCTGCTCGGGGTGGTCGCCCAGGTGCTCGTGCTCTACGCGGGCGCGCAGCTGATCGACGGCGGCTCGCTCGAGATCGGCACGCTGATCGCCGCCGCGGGGCTGCTCTCCCTCGTCTTCCAGCCGCTGCAGGAGCTCTCGGAGCTCTACGGCCAGGTGCAGGCGGCGAGCGCGGCGATGGGGAAGATCTCGACGGTGCTCGACGCGGTGCACGACGTCACCGACCGCCCGGGCGCCCGTGCGCTCGGACGGATCGAGGGACGGGTCGAGCTCGACGGGGTCGTCTTCGCGTACGGGGACGAGCCCGTGATCCACGGGCTCGAGCTCGACGTCCCGGCGGGCGGGTGCATCGCGCTGGTCGGGGAGTCCGGCGGCGGCAAGTCGACGATGGCGAAGCTCGTCGCGCGCTTCTACGACCCCGACGCCGGCGCGGTACGGGTCGACGGGGTCGACCTGCGCGACGTGCGGCTGCGGTCGTACCGGCGCCAGCTCGGCGTCGTGCTGCAGGACCCGTTCCTCTTCAGCGGCACGATCGCGGACAACCTCCGGTTCGCGCGGCCCGAGGCGACCGACGCGGAGGTGGCCGAGGCAGCGCGGGCGATCGGGGTCGACCGCGTCGCGGCACGGTTCGAGGACGGGCTCGACCACGTCGTCCGAGAGGGCGGCGCGGGTCTCTCAGCCGGCGAGCGCCAGCTCATCTCCATCGCGCGGGCACTCGTCGCCGACCCGAGGATCCTGATCCTCGACGAGGCGACCTCGAACATCGACCGTCCGAGCGAGGTGCTGATCGAGCGCGCCTTCGACACGCTGCTGCGCGGCCGAACGTCGCTCATCATCGCTCACCGCCTCGCGACCGTCCGTCGCGCGAACGAGATCGTCGTGCTCGAGCGGGGCAGGATCGCGCAGCGTGGCACGTACGACGAGCTGATCGCCGTCGAGGGGTCGTTCAGGCGCCTCGCGACGACTCTCGAGGGCGCCGACGCCCGCCGGGTCGCCTAGCCCGGGCTACTCGCCCCAGTCGAAGTCGCGCGAGCGGCCCCAGAGGCCCTCGTCGAGGGCCGCGCCCTCGGTGACGTCGTCCTCGCCGGGCCACGGGAGCGGAGAGACAGGCTCAGGCGCCTCGGCGCCGTCCAGCGTCTCCTCGAGCCGGGCCTGCTCCTCGGACTTGAACAGTGGGTGGTTCTCGAAGGGGTCCTCGACCGAGTAGCGGTCGAGCGGCATCGCGCCGGCGAGCCCCGCGTTGCGCTGCTTGAGGTCGAGGTGCTCCTGGATCGCCCGCGAGAGCGACGAGGCCTCGTCCTCGCCCTGCGCGTCCTCGGTGAAGGGGTTGTCCGGAATCTGCGTGTCTGTCGCCATGCGTTCTCCGTTGACGGGGTCGGGACGGCCGCGGTCCCGTGTGTTCGCTGGATCGCGGGCCACGCCGCAGTGTAGCCCCGGCGCCGCTGTCATCGGGCAGGACCGGCAAGCAGCGCCGTGTGCTTGGATTCGGCCATGCCACGGATCCCGAAGAGCCCGCTCGCGCTCCTGTTCGTCCTGTTCCGCCTCTGGCGGCGCCTGCCGCCGGCCCAGCGGCGAATGGTGATGCGCCTCGCCTGGGCCCACGGCCCGCGGGTCGCGGCGGGCGCCGCCGCCGCGGCGAGCGCGCGGGTCCGTCGGCGCGCGGGGCCCTAGGCCGATGGCTCGCCGAGCGCGAGCCGGACGATCCGGTCCTGCTCGCGGTGGTGCGCCGTCGGGTAGCCCTCGCTCGGGCTCGCCTTCCAGGTGCGGCCGACGTACTGCACGCCGGCGGCGCTCGTCGACTGCGCGGTCTCCTCGAGCCGGTGGCGGATCGAGCGCCAGGGGCCCATGTTCTGCGGCTCCTCCTGCGCCCACACGACCTCGCGAAGCCGCGGGTAGCTGCGGAGGAGCGCGGCGACCGCGTCCGAAGGGAACGGGTAGAGCTGCTCGAGCCGGGCCACCGCGACGGTCCGCGCCCCCGCGCGCGCGTCGTGCCCGACGATGTCGTAGTACACCTTCCCCGAGCAGAGCACGAGGCGCTCGACGCCGTCGCGCTCCGCGTGCGGGTCGTCGAGCACCGGGCTGAAGCGCCCGCCTGCCAGCTCCTCGAGCGAGGACGACGCCTGCCTGAGGCGCAGGAGCCCCTTCGGCGTCATCAGCACGAGCGGGCGCGCGACCGCGTCGAGCGCCTGCCGGCGGAGCAGGTGGAAGTACTGCCCGGCGGTCGTGCAGTTCGCGACCCGGATGTTCTCCTGGGCACCGAGCTGGAGGAACCGCTCGAGCCGAGCGCTCGAGTGCTCCGGCCCGTTGCCCTCGTAGCCGTGCGGGAGGAGCAGCGTGAGCCGCGACGTCTGCTTCCACTTCGAGCGCCCAGCGACGATGAACTGGTCGACGACGATCTGGGCGCCGTTGACGAAGTCGCCGAACTGCGCCTCCCAGAGCACCAGCGCCTCGGGCGCCGACACCGAGTAGCCGTACTCGAAGCCGAGCGCCGCATACTCCGAGAGGGGAGAGTTGTAGACCTCGAACGAGGCGGACGCGCCCTCGAGGTGTTGGATCGGCGCGACGGTCTCGCCGGTGCCGGGGTCGTGGAGGACGAGATGGCGGTGGGAGAACGTCCCGCGCTCCGTGTCCTGCCCCGAGAGGCGGATCGGGATGCCGTCCTCGAGGAGCGAGGCGAACGCGAGCGCCTCGGCCTGCCCCCAGTCGATTCCGCCCTGCTCGATCGTCTCGCGGCGCCGCTCGAGCTGACGCGCGAGCTTCGGGTTCACCGTGAAGCCCGGCGGGACGCGTAGCAGCTCCTCGTTGAGCGCACGCAGCCGGTCGGCCTCGACCGCCGTCTCGACCGCGTCGGCGGTGCCGGCGCCGGCGATGGGCTCGGGATGCGGCGCGGACGGTTCGGTGATCGAGGCGCGGAGGCTCTCGTGGGCGGCGCGGAGCGTGGCGACGGCCTCCTCGACGAGGCGCTCGGCCGCGTCCGGCTGGATCGCGCCTTCCTCGACGAGCCGCTCGGCGTAGCGCTCGCGTACGGTCGGCTGGGACTCGATCCGCTCCGCCTGGAGCGGCTGGGTGTACGCCGCCTCGTCCTGCTCCTGGTGGCCGAACCGCCGGTAGCCGACGAGGTCGATCACGAAGTCGTGTCCGAACTCCTCCCGATAGGCGAGCGCGAGCCGCACCGCGCCGAGCGCCGCCTCCGGGTCGTCGGCGTTCACGTGCACGATCGGGATGTCGAAGCCCTTCGCAAGGTCGCTCGAGTACCGCGTCGACCGGCCCTCCATGGGATCGGTCGTGAAGCCGACCTGGTTGTTCGTGATCAGGTGGAGGGTGCCGCCCGTCGCGTACCCCTCGAGGCTCTGGAGGTTGAGCGTCTCCGCGACGACGCCCTGGCCCGCGAAAGCGGCGTCGCCGTGGATGAGGATCGGGAGCGCCACGGTCGGGTCGTGGAGGCCTGACCTTGACGAGCGATCGGTCTGCTCGGCGCGCGCCCACCCTTCGACGACCGGGTCGACGGCCTCGAGGTGGCTCGGGTTCGGCGCGATCGTCACCTCGATCTCGCCCTCCGCGGTGACGCGCGTCCCTGACGCCGGCAGGTGGTACTTCACGTCGCCGCTCCCCCCCTCCGGGTCGACGACCAGCGCGTCGTACGACCGCTCGCCCTCGAACTCGCGCAGCACCGACTCGTAGGAGCGGCCGACCGTGTGGACGAGGGCGTTCAGCCGGCCGCGGTGGGCCATCCCGATCACGACCTCGTGCGCGCCGCGTGCCGCCGCGAGCTCGACCGACTCGTCGAGCATCGGCACGAGAACGTCGAGCCCCTCGAGCGAGAACTGCTTCTGGCCGAGAAACGAGCGGCGCAGGTATCGCTCGAAGGCCTCGACCTGCGTCAGCCGGCGGAGCAGCGCGACCCGCTCGTCCACGGTCGGCTCCGCACGGAAGCGGCCGGACTCGATCGCCTTCCGCAGCCACACCCGCTCGGCGTGGTCGGAGATGTGCTCGATCTCGTACGCGCTCGAGCCCGTGTAGACCTCGCGCAGCCGCGGCAGCGCCTCGAGCAGGGTCTCGCCCGGCACCGAGAGACGGAGCAGCTTCGCGGGGATCCGCGCCTGCAGCTCGGTCGTGAGCGGCGGCGTGAGCCTCGTCTCGTCGAGCGCCGGGTCTCCCATCGGCTCCGAGCCGAGCGGGTCGAGCCGCGCGGCGAGGTGCCCGTGCATGCGGTACGCCTTCACGAGTGCTGTCGCCGCCGCGACGCCCGCGAGGAGCTCGTCGTCGACCGCGGGGGCCGACACCGCAGGCGCGGCAGCGGCCGCCGCCGGCGTGGGCTCCGGGGGGACGGGCTGCGCGGGCGCGGCGACCCGCTCGGCGACCGCAGCAGTCGGCGCCGGCGCGCCGTTCGCGCCCGCTTCGAAGATGCGCCTCCATTCGTCGGGCACGCTCGCCGGGCTGTCGAGAAAGTCCTCTCTGAGCTGGGCGACGTACGCCGCGTTCAAGCCCGTGGACTCGGTCGCAGCCATCGCCGACGTGTTGTAGCAGCGGCGGCGGAACCCGACGCGGGCCGGACTAGATCAGCGGGCCGTCGGTGGCGACCACGATGGTCATCCCCACGACCCAGGCGAGCGCCCCGAACAGCGCCGCCTTGAGCGCGAGCGACTGGTAGCGCTCGCTCATCCGCGCGGCGATGAGCGCGATCACGATCGCGACCGGCGCGAGACGTGCCGGATGCGCGTCGAGCTGGAGGAGCAGGCCGACGCCCATTGCGATCCCGGAGAGGACGATGGATGCGGCGGCGAGCAGTCCAGCGACGACGTCCACCGCGACCGAGCGCTCGCGCGGGGTGCCCTCGACCGCGTTCACCGCCGCACCTCGGCGCGGGCGACGGCGGGGCGTGGCCCGCCTCGGTCGTGCCGTCCTCGATCGTCACGCCTCGTCGGCCCCTGCGGCGTCCGCGGCCCGGTTGCCACGGGTGCCCCGGGCGACGGCGGCGACGGCGTGTCGGTCACCGCCGGGACCGCAACCGGCTCCTCGTCGCGGGGCTCGGCGCGAATCGCCCACCAGACGACCAGGCACATGTAGACGAGCGGGATCTTCAAGATGAGCAGCAGGAAGACGGCCTCCCAGAGCATCGCCTCGAGTCTACGCGATCGCCCGCCAGGTCGCCGCGGAACGACAGGGGTTCGACCGCTCCGCGGCGAATGGTGGTGGTTGACACGACTTCACACCGCCCTTACGCGGTGGGGCTACCGTGCCCCCTTCTCGACCCCGCCCAAGGAGGTTCCCGTGCGATATGCCGCCCGAGTGATCGTCATCGCCTGTCTCGCCGCCGCCGTGCTCGTCCCGGCCGCAGCGGCGGCCGACCGCATGTGGGTCGGCTTCCAGGACGACCCGATGTTCCGCTGGGACCCGCAACGGATGGAGGCGATGGACCGGGCGCGTGTCAACGACGCACGGATTGTCCGCACCGTCGTCGACTGGTCGCGCGTCGCGCCCGACCGGCCGTCGAGCGCAGCCGACTCGTTCGACCCGGCCTACAAGTTCGAGGACCTCGACGAGCTCGTGCGCAACGCGCAGCAGCGGGGCATGGAGGTCCTGATCACCCTCTGGGGGACGCCGAAGTGGGCGAACGGCGGCCAGTCGCCGCAGGTCGCGCCCGCGAACATGCAGGACTTCCAGAACTTCGCGCGCGCGGTCGCGTCGCGCTACTCGGGCCGGTTCTCCGGCCTTCCGTACGTTCGCTTCTTCTCGATCTGGAACGAGTCGAACCTTGCGACGTTCCTGCGCCCCCAGTTCGACAAGAAGGGCCGGATCGTCTCGACGCGCACGTACGCGCGCCTCGCGAAGGCCGGCTACACGGGCATCAAGCAGGGCAACAAGAGCGCGCAGGTGGCGATCGGCGAGACCTCGTCGCACGGCCGTGACCATCCGAAGAAGGGGCTCACGGACACCGTCGCCCCGGCGACCTTCATGAAGGGCGTCGCGGCCGAGGCGAAGAAGCTCCGGCTGACGTTCGACGCGTGGGCGCACCACCCGTACCCCTTCCCGGTCGCCCAGAAGCCGACCCAGCGGGTCCGCTACCCGAACGTGACCCTTACGACGATGTCCCGGTTCGAGAAGGACCTCGACCTCGCCTTCCGGAAGAAGAACATCCCGGTCTGGATCACCGAGTACGGCAACGAGACCAAGCCGGGCGAGCCGGCCGGCGTCACCGAGTCGCAGCAGCGCAAGTACCTGCCCCAGGCGATCGCGCTCGCGAAGAAGGACCAGCGGGTCCCGATGTTCATCTGGTTCGTGATGCAGGACTCGAACGGCAGTCTGTGGCAGAGCGGCATCTACCGCCTCGACGGCAATCCGAAGCTTGCCCAGCCTCGCTTCTCCCCGGCCGCCCGTCCGCTCGACCCGACGAACGGGAAGGTGACCGTCAAGGGCGGCACGAAGAACCCGCTCCTCACCGTCTACCTCCGCGAGTACTGCGCCAACAACTCGACGGGGACCACGGTCGGCTACACGATCCGCGGCTATCAGGGCACGAAGCTCGTGTCCGTCGGGCAGGGCGCCGTGCCGCTCGGCCTCGACTGCACCGTCAAGGTTCGCGCCGACGGCCTGACGGTCGCGAAGAAGAAGACGTACCGCGTGAACGTCGCGGCGAACACCCTGACGACCGCCGAGATCGTCCGCTCGATCACGGTCGTCGGCAGCTGAGCTCGGCCTGTGCGGGGAGCGGTGGGTCGCCGCTCCCCGTACACCGTCCCTCCCGGCGGGTTTCACCCGCGACCGCGCCGGGAACGATCCGTCTCGAGAGCGCCGGGACGTGCGAACCAATCGCCCGTCACCTGCGACATCCTGAAAGCAAAGGAGTTCCGAGATGGGCGTTGGCGTGAGCCTGCTTCTGATTGCCGCCGGGGCGATCCTCACCTGGGCGGTCTCGGCGGAGGCGTCGGGCGTGGATCTGAACACGGTCGGCGTGATCCTGATGGTGGTCGGCGGTATCGGCCTTGTCCTCTCACTCGTCTTCTGGTCGAGCTGGGGCGGCTTCGGGACGCACCGCAAGGCCGTGGAGAGCGGCCCCGGCGGCACGACCGTCACCGAAGAGCGCGTCAACTGACGTAGGACGCTCTCGACCGGTACAACGAGGGGGATGCAGCCCGAGCCCGTAGTGATCGAACGTCCGGAGCCCGGTATCGTCGTGGTGCGCGCGAAGGGAGACCTCGACGCGTTCACGGCGCCCGAGCTCCGGACGCATCTCCACGAGGCAACCGCGGGCGACGCGGACCTCGTCGTGGTCGATCTCGCCCGCGTGACGTTCATCGACTCCGCGGGCCTCGGCGCCCTGGTCGGGGCGCACAGGCGCATGCGCGAGGCCGAGGGAGCGCTTCGCATCGTCCGCCCTCCTGACCTCGTCGCGCGCGCCTTCGAGCTGACGGGGCTCGACGAGGTCCTCGACCTCCGGGACGACCGCGCGCACGCGCTCGCCGCGCGCTAGCCCAGTGCGCAGGCGAAGCGAACCCGGGTGCCGCGGCCCTCGGCGCCCGCGCCCACGTCGACCTCGTCCGCGATCGCGCGGATGATCGAGAGGCCCATCCCGCTCTCGCGGGCGGCGTCGTCGTTCGAGCCTTCGAGATCCGTGTCCCCGACGCCCTTGCCCGTGTCCGAGACGACGATCTCGAGCCGGCTCGGCGTGGCCCGAAGCTCGACCGTGACCCGCCCCGGGTCGTCGGGCGGATAGGCGTGGCGGACCGCGTTCGCCACCGCCTCGGTGACGGCGAGCTTCAGGTCCGCGATCGTCTCCTCGGAGGCCCCCGCCGAGCGGCCGACGCTGGTCGCCGCAAGGCGTGCGAGGAGGAGGAACTCGGCCTTCGCCGGGAGCTCGAGGACGACGCGGCCGGTCACACCGGCACCTCCGGCTCCTCGAGGCGGCCGCGCATGGCCTCGAGCGCCTTGCGAAGGAGCCGCGAGACGTGCATCTGCGAGATGCCGACCTCCGCCGCGATCTCCGACTGCGACATGCCGCGCAGGAACCGCAGCACGACGATGCGCCGCTCCCGCTCGTCGAGCGCGTCGAGCCCCTGTCGGACGACGGACCCGCGTTCGAGCGCCGCGTAACCGCGCTCCTCGTCCGCGAGCCCGGGCACGCGCGCCGGCTCGTCCTCGTCGTACGGCTGGTCGAGGGAGCGCGGCGCATAGGCCTTCGACGCCTCGAGTGCGTCGATCGCCTCCTCCTCGTCCACACCGACCGCCGCCGCGAGCTCGGCGATCGTCGGCGAGCGGCCGAGCTCGGCCGACAAGTCGTCGCGGGTGCGCGAGAGCTTCATGGACAGCTCCTTCAGCCGCCGCGGGACGTGCACCGCCCACGTCCGGTCGCGGAAATGGCGGCGGATCTCGCCGACGATCGTCGGAACCGCGTACGTCGAGAGCTCGACGCCCTTCTCGAGCTCGAAGCGGTCGATCGCCTTGACGAGCCCGATCGCTCCCACCTGCACCAGGTCCTCGGTCGGCTCGCCGCGGCCCGCGTAGCGGTTCGCGAGGGAGCGGACGAGCGGCATCAGCTCCTCCACGAGCCGGTCGCGGGCGCCGACGTCTCCTTCCTCGAGGTACGCGACGAGAAGCGCGCGCTGGTCGCGGGACGCCACGTCACCGTGCTCCACCGCGCGAGAACGTGAGCACGGCCCACGTCGCGCCGTCCTCGCCGGGCCCGAGCTCGACGCCGTCCGCCAGCGTGTCGAGCACGCGCCTCCGTGCCGCGTCCCCGGCCCCCGCCGCGAGCGGGCCGACCCGAATGTCCACGTGGTCGTCGCTCGCGGACGCCTCGAGCCGCACCTCCGTGCCGGCCGCGTCGGCCAGGACCGCGCTCGTCGCGAGCTGCAGCTCGTCGATCCGGTCGTAGGGGAGGTCGAGGCGGGCGCCGAGCCCCGCGAGGACCAATTCGGCGACGCCGTTCCAGCCGGGCTCGGCCGGGAGGGTGAGCGAGACCACGTCGGTCATCGGGCATCTCTCCCGATGGCATCCGGCGCCGGCAGGCGTAGACTCGGCGGCGTGGAGAGCGCCGAGTTCGAGATCGTCGTCGACACGACGGGCTCCGGTCGGCGGATCGCCGTGCGCGGCGACCTCGACCTCGCCACGGTCGAGTCGCTCCGCCCCGCGCTCGAGACCGCGCTCGAGGCGCGTGAGCCGACGACGCTCGAGCTCTCCCAGTGCACCTTCCTCGACTCGTCGGCGCTCAAGGCGATCGCGGACGCCAGCCGTCGCGCGGACGAGACAGGGATCGCGTTCACGGTCGCACGCCCGTCGCCGCAGGCCGCACGAGTGCTGGAGGTCTCCGGTCTGGACGAGATCGTGCGCATCGACGCGGGCGAGTATCCCTGAGGCACTCCGCCGGCGCGACCTGAGCGACGCCTGCTAGAGGCGGTCGAGCGCGTCCGCACGAGTCGGGAAGAGCGTGAAGACGCGGTCGAGCAGCGTCACCTCGAAGATCCGCCGGAGGCCCGGCTGCCCCACGACGACGCGCAGCTGACCGCCCTGCGGGCGGAGCCGCTTCACGCCGCCGAGCAGCACGCCCAGCGTCATCGAGTCGACGAACGTGGCGTCGGTGAGGTCGACGACGACGTGGAACGCGCCTTCGTCGATCACGCCGTGCAACCGTTCACGCAGCTCTGGCGCCGTATGGAGGTCCGCCTGGCCGTGGATCACGAGCACCGCGACGTCGGTCGAGTGGCGGATCGCCTCGACTGCGGGCTGCTCGTCGGTCGTGGGGATTTCGCTCATCCCGGTCTCCACGATTCTGTCGTACCCGTAGGGGTCTCGGCGAAAACACGCTGCCGCACCGTGGTGCGGGGCTCGCGGGCGCCGAGCCGCCGCTCGAGGACGACGACGGTTCCGCTCGCCGCATGGACGATGTCGATGCGGTCCATCAGCCCTCGCATCAGCGGCAGCCCGAGCCCGCGCTCGCCCGGCGCGGCGCCGGGGACACGCCACCGACCCGTGTCCGTGATCCGCAGCCGCACCGCGTCGCCGTCCCGGTCGGCGTGGAGCGTGAACGTCCCGCTCGCAGGCCCCTGCGCGTGCTCGACGGAGTTCGCACAGGCCTCCCACGCCGCAAGGAGCACGTCGTGCAGGGCCTCGGGCTCGGCCCCGAGCTCCACCAGCCATTCGCCGAGCGTGGCGCGCATCCGTCGCAACCCGTCGCGGTCGGCCGGGAGCCGCAAGTCGAGGACGTCCGCGCCGTGCGGCTCGAGCCGTACGACGAGCATCGCAACGTCGTCGTCGCGCTCGGCATCGCCGAAGGCACCGCGGAGGACGTGGTCGATCAACGTGTCCGGCCCGGCGGCGACCGAGCCGGCGCTTTCCAGCACGGCCGCGAAGCCTTCGTCGATCGACGCATCGCGGCGCTCCACGAGCCCGTCGGTGTAGAGAACGACGGTGGCACCGGTCTCGAGGGTCGCATCGGCGACCTCGATCGGCGCGTCCGCGTCGACGCCGAGCGGCAGTGTCCGCCCGCCTTCGAGATAGACGGCCTCCCCGGAGGGATGGACGACGAGGGGCGGAGGATGGCCGGCGACCACGTACCGGCAATGGCGCGCGGAGACGTCCAGCACGAGGTACGCGAGCGTCGCGAACGGCGCCTCGGGAAGCGCGTCGACCATCCGGCCGAGGCGCCGCACGACCTCCCCGGGGTCCGCGTGCTCGGACGCGAAGGCGCGGAGCGAGTTGCGGAGCTGCCCCATCGTCGCCGCCGCCCGCACGCCCTTGCCCACGACGTCACCCACGACGAGCGCGATGCGGCCGTCGGGCAACGCGAAGGCGTCGTACCAGTCGCCGCCCACGTCGACGCCGGACTCGCCCGGCAGGTACCGCGCGGCGAACGTGACGCCGTCGACCTCGGGCAGGGCCTGCGGGAGAACGCTCTGCTGAAGCGTCTCGGCGATCGTCCGCTCGCTCTCGTAGCGGATCGCGCGGTCGAGCGCCTGGCCGCACTGGCTCGCGAAGGTCCCTGCGAACGCGCGGTCGTCGGGCTCGAGCGCCTGCGCCGTCCGCCAGCCGAGGAGAAGCACACCGTGGACCCGCCGCGACGCGCCGAGGGGAAACAGCGCGAGCGAGACGAGGCCCTCGTGCTCGAGGCTCGCGCGCAGGGGCGCGTCCTGCGGCAGGCTGTCGAGCGACGGGTGGAAGGACGCGCGTCCCCGCGCGAAGGTCGTCTGGAGCGCGCCGTCGCGCTCGAGCGGCAGCCGAGCGAGCGGGGAGAGGCCGGTCGCGTCGACGCCGCTCGCGCCCTCGAGCTCGAGCGCGTCGCCGCTCTCCGAGACGAGATGGATCGCGACGGCGTCGGCGCCGGCCGTCCCGATGCCCTGCTCGCGCACGATCGCGGCGACGTCCGCCGGCACGAGGCTGACCGCGAGCGCGGCCGTGAGCGACTGAAGACGACGCGTCCGCTCGGCCTCGAGGCGTTCGAGCTCGTACAGCCGCGCCCGCTCGAGCGCCTGGCTTCCGAGCTCCGCCGCGAGGGCGGCGACAGCGCGCCGCTCGAGCGTCACGGCCCCGGGCTCACGGAAGCCGAACGCCATCGCGCCGGTCACGGAGCCGCCGCGCCGGATCGGCACTGCGAGCGCGCTGCCGATCCCCCGTGCGTCGCCCGCCGCGTCCGGGAACGCGCGCACGAGCTCGGACCGGCGCTCCACCCAGACGACATGCCCGTCCCGAGCAGCCGCCGCGAGAGGCGTGCGGGCGGACAGCGGCAGCCGCGAGCCGGTCACGGCGCGGTCTGGGCCTGCGCCGGACTCCACGACGACGAGGTCCTCTCCCTCGACGAGGCCGAACGAGCCGCGCACCGCGCCGAGCGCCTCGACGACGCCGCTGGCGAGCGCCGCCGCGACGTCGCTCGGGCGCACGGCGGCCGAGAGGCTCGCGGTCAGCTCCTGAATCGCCTCGAGCCGGCGCCGGGAGCGCTCCGCCTCGACGGCCGCGACCGCTGCGCGCTCGTGCCCGCGCCGCATCGCCCAGCCGACGCCGACCACCACCGCCGCGGCGAGCAACGAGGTCGACCAGCGCAGGATCTCGTCCTCGTCGTGGAAGACGGAGTGCCAGCGGGGGTTCTCGAGGACGAAGGCGCCGAGCCCCCAGCCGACGACCGTCGCGGCGACGCCCGCCGGGACGCCGCCGAGCAGCATCGCGAGCGCGACCGCGCCGACGAGCTGCGCGTACGACGCACCGGAGGTGACGCCGAGCAGCGCGACGCCGATCGCCACGCCGCCCAGCCCCAGGACCGCGCCGAGGGCGGTCGCCGCCGCCCTGCCGCGGGTCCGCGGCCCGAGCCGGCGCTCCAGGCGCTCGAGTCCCGATTGCCGGTCGGACGCCATGCGCACCCCATCGTGCCGGACCCCGGCCGGCGGGGCCGCCGCGGTCAGGCGAGCGGCGGCGCGAGCAGCAGCACGACCGGGGCCTCGCGCGTCCCGGCGAGCCCGTCGAGCTCCGCCTCGCTCGAGTCGATCCGCTCGACCGGGGCGGCGAGCGCCTCGAGGAGGGCGTCGGGCGGCTCGAGGAAGTCGACCGCCTCGCTCCCGTGGTGCATCGGGACGACGATGCGCGGGCCGATCTCGCGGACGACGGCGGCCGCCTCGGACGAGGTCGGCCGCGACGCCCGTCACGGCTGGGTGGCGGAAGCTCATCCCGCGCGCAGCGAGGCGCTCCGTCATCCCGCCGAAGGGGTCGACGAGGACGCGCTTCGAGCCTCGAGCAGGAAGGCAGGCTGACCGAACCAGCGGAGGCGCAGATCGGCAAGGCCTCCGATCGTTCACGACGAGATGGAGCCGACGGGGCTCGAACCCGTGACCTTCGCGCTGCCAGCGCGACGCTCTCCCAGCTGAGCTACGGCCCCTGGGGCGAGAAATCCTAGCCGCTCGCACCTGCGGCGGCGGTCAGGCCGTGGCGGCGGCCTCGAGCTTCGGCACGTCGTTCCAGAGATCCTCGAGCCGGTAGTGCTCGCGGGTCTCGGGCGTGAACACGTGCAGGACGACGTCGAGGTAGTCGTCGACGATCCAGGTCGCCTCGGGCAGGCCGCTCGTCGAGCGGGGGAGGAGCCGCTGCTCCGTCTTCAGCCGGCCGAGCACCTCCTCGTGGATGGCGTGGGTCTGGCGCGGGTTCTTGCCCGTGGCGAGCACGAAGAAGTCGGTGTAGTCGCACACCGCCCGCATGTCCAGGATGGCCACGTCCGTCGCCAGCTTCTCCTCGCAGAGGGCGGCGATGCGGCGTGCGTGCTCGAGGGATGTCAGGTCGGTGTCGTCCGTTCGGTCGGGTCAGCCCCAAGCATACCCCTGCCCTGGGGCGTTTCAACGGCGCGGTAGAGCCCGAGGCGAGCGATCTCCGCCGCGACTGCGGGCGGGACGAGCGCGTCGACGTGGTCCCCGGCCGCGGCCCTCCGCCGGATCTCCGAGGACGACACCGGCAGCGGCTCGATCGGGAAGAACGAGACCCGCTCGGGACGCTCGAGGGCAGCGAGCACGGCGTCGAGCCGGTCGCGCGTGACCCCGGGCCGGGTCGCGACGCCGAGGCGCGCGAGCTCGAGCACGCGCGCCGGCTCCTTCCACTCCAGGAACGAGGCGAACTCGTCCGCCCCGACGAGGAACACCGGATCGGGCAGCGCAAGCGACTCGAGCGAGTCGACCGTGCGCGCGAAGGGATCGATGGCCACCTCGGCCACCGCCACCGACGCGAACGCGAGCCCGGCCAGGCGCAGACGGACGGCCGCGGGTGTCGACACCGTCTTGTGGCCCGGGTCCTCCACCACGCGCACGAGCAGGCGCTCGAGCGCGAACCGCTCGACGCCCGCGCGGGCCAGCTCGACATGGCCGAGGTGCGGCGGGTCGAACGCGCCGCCGAAGACGCCGACGCTCGCGGTCACGGCTGCCACTCGAGCTCCTCGTCGCCGATCTCGACGAGCGCTCCCTTGCGCACGCCGGCGCCGCGGAGAGCCTCGTCCAGCTCGTCGTCCGCCGGAGGCGTGCCGACGACGCGGAAGCCTCGGTCGGTCCGGAGGATCCGGAAAGCCCGGCGTGCCGGCGGCCGCGGGCGGTACTCGAGGAACTCCGGTACGTCCTCGACCTCCGTCTCGGGCTCCGCCGCCTCGGGGCAGAGCGCGAAGAGCGCCCGCTCGAGCTCGCGGATCCCCTCGCCGGTCACGCACGAGACGCGGTGGACGGCGCGGATGCGCTCGTCCCCGACCCCGAACGGCGCGGGCTCGGGCGAGAGGTCGGCCTTGTTGAGGACGACGACCTGCGGGCGCTCGTCGAGTCCCGCGCCGTAGAGCGCCAGCTCGCGGTCGATCGCGCGGAACCTCTCGTCCGCATCCCCCTCGGAGCCGTCGATCACGTGGACGAGGAGCCGCGCGCGCTCGAGGTGGGCGAGGAACTCGTGACCGAGCCCAACCCCGGCGCTCGCGCCCTCGATCAGCCCGGGGACGTCGACGACGGTCAGCTGGCCGCCCTCGGGCGACTCGACCGTGCCGAGCACGGGCTGGACGGTCGTGAACGGGTAGTCGGCCACCTTCGGCGTCGCGTTGGAGATGCGCCGGAGAAGCGACGACTTGCCGGCGTTCGGCAGGCCGGCGAGGGCCGCGTCGGCGAGGAGCTTCAGCTGGAGCTCGAGCGTGCGCTCCTCCCCGGGGAGCCCCGTCTCGGCGAAGCGCGGCGCCTGGCGCGTCGGCGTCGCGAAGCGGGCGTTGCCGCGTCCTCCCTGGCCGCCGGCCGCGACGACGACGCGCGCGCCGGCGGTCGCGAGGTCCGCGACGAGCACACCGTCGTCCGCCCGGACCTGGGTGCCGACGGGGACGCGGATCTCCGCGTCGTCTCCGTCCGCTCCGTGACGCCGGCCGCCGCCGCCGTTCCCGCCTCGGGTGGCGGCGAACACCGTGCGGCCGCGCAGAGCGGACAGGTCACGCAGCGCAGGGTCGGCGACCAGCCCGACGTCGCCGCCGCGACCGCCGTCGCCGCCGTCGGGGCCGCCCCTCGGCACGTACTTCTCGCGCCGGAACGCAAGCGCGCCGTCCCCGCCCCTGCCGGAGCGGACGACGATGCGTGCGCGGTCGTGGAACACGGTGCCGCCTGCGGGACGGTGTCGCGCGGAGCGCTAGGAGCCCGCCGGCGCGGTCACCGCGACCGAACGGCGCTCGCCGCTCCGCGAGAACTCGACGACGCCCTCGCGCAGCGCGAACAGCGTGTCGTCGCGGCCGATCCCCACCCCGGGCCCGGGGCGGAAGCGCGTGCCGCGCTGGCGCACGATGATCATCCCGGCCTTGACCTCCTGGCCGGCGAAGATCTTCACGCCGAGACGCTTGCTCTGGGAGTCGCGCCCGTTCTTCGAGGAGCCGAGGCCCTTCTTGTGTGCCATTAGCTGTCAGCCTCCGAGATCGCGGACTCGAGCGCCGCGAGGGCGCCCTTGCGCTTGGCATGGGCCTGCTCGTAGTCGCGCGCGGCCTCGAGCTCGGCGGCGGACCAGCCCGACACGGCCTGCTTGACCTCCGGGACCGTGAGGTCGGCGTAGCCGGCGGGCAGGCCGCTCGGCGCCTTCTCCTCGGGCGCGGGGGCGCTCTTCGCCTCCGGCTCCGCCTTCGCGGCCGCGGCCGGCCTCGCCGCGCGCTTGGTGCCGCCGCCGATCGACTCGATCTCGATCTGCGTCAGCGAGGCGCGGAAGCCCGTGTGGCGCTTGTAGCCGGTGCGCTTCTTGTACTTGCCGATCGTGAGCTTCGGGCCCTTCGCCTGCCGCACGACCTTCGCGGTGACGACGACCCCGCCAGGCGCGACCTGCGCGCCGCCGTCGCCGCCCGTGAGGAGCACCGCCGGCGTGAACGTCGCCCCGTCCTCGAGCGCCAGCCGGTCCACGAGCAGCCGCTCGCCCTCGCGGACGCGGTACTGCTTGCCACCGACGGAGATGATCGCGTAGCTCATGGTTCGTGCCTTCGGACGAGGAAAACGCGGGCAGCGCCCGCGAACCGCCGGATTGTAGCGAACGGCGCGCCGTCGCCTACGGCTCGAGCTCGTCGATCCACTCGGACATCGGCACGTAGCCGTCCTCACGGACCGGCCCGACTGGCGCGGTCGGCTCCGGCTCATCGGGCGTGGACGGCTCCGGCTCGGCCGTCGCGACCGCGCCCTCGCCCTCCGCTGCGGCCGGGGTCTTGCGCTTCCGGTTGCGCCCGCCGCGCGACCCGCGACGGGTCCGCTTCCTCGGCGTCGCCGCGACCTCCGGCTCGCCGTCGTCCGGTTCCGACGCAGCCTCCGCGGGCTCGCCGTTCCGGGAGGTCGCCTCGTCCGCCCGAGCCTCGTCCGCCGGACCCGCTCCCTCGACGCCCTGCGCCGGCTCGTCGGGGTGGGCATCGGGCACGTGGATGCGGGGCGTCCTCCGACGGGGCCTCGGAGACGCAGGCGCCTTCTCTGCCGTCGGCTCCGGCTCGCCCACCGCGACCTCCTCGGCCTCGGTGGTTTCGACCTCGGCCTCGCTCTCGTCTGCCGCGGCCGCGGCCGCCGGCGTCTTCTTCCGCCGCCTGCCGCCACGCGAGCCGCGCCGGGTCCGTTTCTTCGCAGACGCGGATGCCTCCCCGTCCTGGCCTTCCGCCGTGTCGGCCTCCATCTCCACGTCGTCGGCCGGCTCGACGGGCTCTCCCGTCTCCTCCGGCTCGTCCACGGCGACCGTCCCCTCCTCGGCGGGCGCAGGCTTCGTCTCGCCCGTGCGTCGCCTGGAAGGCGCGCGCGTCGGCTTCTCCGCCTCGCTCTCGAAAGTGATCGGCGCGGCGGGCGCCTCGCCGCCGACGAGCGTGGCGAAGGCCTGGCCCTCGAGCACGCGCCCCACCGAGACGGTTGCCTTCTTCCCGACCCGCTTCGCGGCGTCGGCGACCACGATCGGGAAGCCGTCCGCACGGCCGACGGCGGCGCTCGCGTCGTGGAGGTCGATCTCCACGAGCTTTACCTCGACCTCGTCGCCCTCGGCAACCGGCGCCGCGGGCGCCAGGTCGTCCCGACGTCCCTCCGCAAGCACCTCGAAGTGGTCGACGTGTGCATGCCCCTCGGCGGGAACGAAGAAGAACCGGCGCCGCGTCAGATCCTCGAGCGCGGCGAGCCGCGAGCCGCCCGGCCCCGCCACGAGGGCGATCGTCCGCGGGTGCAGCGCGATGCGGTATGCCTGGACACGGGACCCTGCACCCGAGGCAGCGAGCGCCCGGAGCTTCCGCTCGACGTCGAGCGCGACCGTCGCGTCCGAGACGACGATGCCGTCCCCGCCGCACGTCGGGCACTTGCGGGTCATCACCTCGCGCGGGCCGTCGGTGACGTTCTGCCGCGTCATCTCGACGAGACCGAGCGGCGAGATCTCGACGACGTAGGTCTTCGTCCGGTCGCGCTCCAGCTCCTGCCGCAGCGCATCCTCGACCGACTGGCGGTTCTTCGGGTTCGCCATGTCGATGAAGTCGATGACGATGATCCCGCCGATGTCGCGCAGGCGCAGCTGGCGGACGACCTCCTTCACCGCCTCGAGGTTGTTCTTCACCACGGTGTCCTCGAGCCGCTGCGTCGAGCTCTTCGAGCGCGAGCCGACGAAGCGGCCCGTGTTCACGTCGATCACCGTGAATGCCTCGGCGTAGTCGAAGACGAGATAACCGCCCGACGGGAGGTCGACGCGGCGGTCGAGCGTCGAGGCGATCTCCCTCTCGACCCCGAACCGCTCGAAGAGCGGCTCCTTGTCCTTCGACCGATGGACCCGGTCGATCATGTGCGGGGAGGTCTTCTTCAGATAGCCGACGATCCGCTTGTACGCGCGGTCGGAGTCGACGTGCGCGGCGACGAAGTCGCCGGCGAACAGGTCGCGCACGATCCGCAGCGGCAGCTCGGCCTCCTGGTAGACGAGCTCGGGCGCGGTCGCCGACTTGGCGCGCTGCTGGATCGTCTTCCAGAGGCGCTGCAGGAAGACGAGGTCGCGCTCGACGTCCTCCGCCGACGCGCCCTCGGCCGCGGTGCGCACGATCACGCCGCCCTCGGCCGGCGCGATCTCCTTGAGGATGTCCTTGAGCCGCTGGCGCTCGGCGTCCTCGAGCCGCCGGGAGACGCCGAGCCCCTCGCCGTTCGGGACGTAGACGAGAAACCGGCCGGGCAGCGAGATCTCCGTCGTCAGGCGCGCGCCCTTCGTCTTCATCGGGTCCTTCACCGCCTGCACGAGGATCTGCTGGCCGCGCTGGATGAGGTCGGTGATCTTCTTGCCGTGGCGCTTGCCCTCGAGCTCCGGCACGACGATCTCGTCGACGTACAGGAAGCCGTTCTTCTCGAGGCCGATCTCGACGAACGCGGCCTCCATCCCCGGGAGCACGTTGTCGACGGTGCCGAGGTAGATGTTCCCGGCGATCGAGCGCCGCTCGGGCCGCTCGAGGTAGACCTCCGCGACACGATCGTCCTCGAGCAGGGCGACGCGCTGCTCGCCCACGTCGACCGTGATCAGGAGCTCGCGCTTGGCGGCGGGGAGCGGCGCGCGCCGCTGCGGCTGGCGCCTGCGGTCGCGGCCGCCCTGGCGCGACTGGCCGCCGGAGCGCTTGCGCGCGCCGTCGCGGCCGGCCTCTTTCGCCGGCGCGCCGTCGCGGCCGGTTTCCTTCGCCGGCTCGCCCTTCGGCTGCGCCGGTGCGGCGTCTGCGGCGCGCTCGGGATCGCCGGGCTTGCGCCGCCCGCGCCCGCCGCGGCTGCCGCGCCGCCTCCGCTTGCGCGTGGCATCGCTGTCGGTCGCTGTGCTGTCGTCTTCCGGGCCGGCAGGCTCCTCAGCGGGAGCCGGGGCCTCGAGCGTCGTGATGGCGGCGTCCGCCGCCTGCTGTTCGTCCTTGCGTCGTCGAATCCGGAACCAGGGCAAGAATCGTGTCCTCTCGTGTCAGAGCGCGCGGGCGCACGACCGCAGGTGCGGCGGGCCTCGCGCAGCGTCGGGTGTCCAAATAGGCGGCCATGTGCCTGCGGCAAGGCTATCAGCGAGCCCGGCCCGCCGATCCTGCTCGCGCCGCGGTCAGGCGGCGGCGGGGCGCAGCCGTGCGCGGCGGGCGCGAACGGCGCGCAGGCGCTGCGAGAGACGGGCCCAGGCCCACGGCTCGAGCTCCTGGTAGCGCGTCTCGCTCTGGCCTCGCGTGGACTCGAGGTACTCGAACCAGGCGTCCGCCTCCTCGATCTGAAGCAGTTCCTCTGCCAGCTCCGTCTCGGGCACCTCGACCTCCAGCGATCGTGATCGTGGTCGCCCGCGATCCTAGGTCCCGCGCCGGACGGAACAGGGCGCTACGGCCGTGCGATGCGCCGGAACGTCGCGCCGAGCGCAACCGTCGCCCCCGCGGCGACGAGCGCGTCGAGCAGGCGCACGCGAACCGGGAGCCGGCGGACGAGCTCCCGGCCCGCGAGCCCCGTCCCGATGGCCGCCGCAAGAGGCACGCCGAGCTCCCGGGCGGCCGCCTCGGGGCCGTCGCCCGTCCGGTCGGCTCCGGAGGCGCGGGAGAGGTCGGAGAGCATGCGCGCCTGAGCGAGCGCGAGCACCGGCAGCCTCGGACCGGCGCCCGCGCCCAGAGCGGCGAGCGAGGCGGCGGCGAGCGCGCCGTCGGTCAGGCTGCGGCGGGCCACGGCGTCCCGAAGGACCGGCAGCGCCGCCGCGAACGGCGCACCGTCCTGACCCAGCGCAGCGGCGAGTCGGTCCGCGATCTCGTCGACCGGGAATCCGCTGCCGGGAGGGCACTCGACGACGTCCTCCGCGAGAACGTAGGGCAGCCGTACCGACCTGCTCGCGGTCTGCACCGCGACGACCGGGACCAGCGCGCGCGTCGCGTCGCGCATCGTCCGCTCGTCCTCGGCGGTCGCCGCCCCGGCGACGACCCGCACGAAGGCTGCTGCCTCGGCCGGCTCGCCGCTCGTGCGGACCAGGCCCGGCTCGCCGCCAGCCCGCAGCTCGCGGGCGAGCTGCTCCGCGAGGAGCCCGGTCACGAGCAGCGGGCCACGTACGGCCCGGCCGCGCCGCTGGTGGCGCGCGAGCGCGACGACGTCGCGCGGGCCGATCCCGAGGGCTTTCATCGGAAGGCGTCCGGGCGCCCGCGGGCGTGGATCGCCTCGAGCACCCCGATCGCGACGAGGTTCGCGACCATCGACGACCCGCCGACCGTGACGAACGGGAGCGGGATCCCGGTGACCGGGGCGATCCCCATCGTCATGCCGACGTTGACGAACACCTGGAAGAGGAACGCGAACACGATGCCGCCCGCGACCATCGCGCCGTAGAGGTCGCCCGCGACCGTGACGATGCGCAGGCCTCGCCACACGACGAGCAGGTACAGAAGCAGGAGGATCGCCGAGCCGAAGAAGCCCCGCTGCTCCGCGAACGAGGCGAAGACGAAGTCCGTCGCGTGCTCGGGGAGGTAGTCGAAGCGCGTTTGGCTCGCCTCGCTGACGCCGCGCCCGTCGACCCCGCCCGCGCCGACCGCGGTGATCGACTGGTTGAGGTTGTACGTCAGGCCCGCCGGGTCTGCGTCGGGGTTCGTGAACCCGGTCAGGCGCGCCGTCTGGTACGGCTTCAAGACCTCGATTCCCGCCGACGGGAGGACCCAGACGATCCCGGCGACGAGGGTCACGGCGACGGCCGCGAGCAGTGCGAGGTGGAGCCAGCGCGTGCCGGCGACGAAGAGCAGCGCGGCGAGCGCGGCCGTGTAGACGAGCGCGGTGCCGAGGTCGGGCTGGAGGAAGACGAGGAGCATCGGCGCGATACCGAGCGCGATCGCGCTGACGATCGTGCGCAGCTGGCCGAGCTGGCGGTGCCGCTCGGTGAGGAAGCCCGCGATCGCGAGGACGAAGAGGAGCTTCCCGAACTCGGACGGCTGGAACTGGATCGGGCCGATGTCGATCCAGCGCTTCGAGCCGCGCACCGCCTCGGCGAACGCGTAGACGACGATCATCAGGGTCAGCGCCGTGGCGTAGACGACCCGCCAGTGCCGCCGGTAGAGCGACGGCGGGATCGCGACCGCGGCGGCGAGGCCGATCACGCCGAGCGCCGCGGCGATCGCCTGGCGGACGACGAAGTAGCTCGGGTCGCCCGCCACGTCGAAGCGCGTGATCCCCGCGATCGCCCAGAGCCCGTAGCCGACGAGGGCGCCGGCGGCGGCGAGGAGGACGAGGTCGAGCCGGCGGACGAGCGCGCCGAGGTCGACGGCGTCGCGTGTCCGAAACGGGATCCGCTCGCGTCCTGCGTCGACGATCATCGGTGGGGCTCCGCGTTCATCAGTCCGTCTTCACCAGGCTCTGGTAGCCGCCCTTCACGCCGAAGAACTTCTCGAAGACGCGCAAGGCCGCGGGCGCGGCCGCCGTCGAGCCGTGGCCGCCGTTCTCGATCACGGCGCAGATGACGATGCGCGGGACCTCGGTCTCCGCCGGCCCATAGCCGCACCACCAGGACTGGTCCTCGAGGTGGTCGGCCGGGTAGCCCGGCAGCGGGACGACCTTCTCCGCGGTGCCCGTCTTGCCCGCCACGGGCACAGGGAAGCTCGCGAACACGCCCGACGACGTGCCGTACGTCGCATGGGTCGCCTGGTAGAGGCCGTCCCGGACGACCTGCAGCGCGGCGGGGTCGACGCCCACGGACTCGGGCGGGTCGGGCGCATACCTGCGCAGCACGACCGGGGCCTGGCCGCGGGCGGCCGGGGTCTCGACCTGCGAGACGACGTACGGGGTGACGAGCTTGCCGCCGTTCGCGATCATCGCGTAGAAGCGCGCCATCTGGAGCGGCGTCACGGCGATGTCCTTCTGGCCGATCGCGAGCTGGATCGAGTCGCCCGGGTTCCAGGCGCGGTCCCAGTCGCTCGTGAAGTGCTTCTTCCGCCAGGCGGGGGTCGGCACGAGCCCGCTCTGCTCGCCGCCGAGGTCGAAGCCCGTCGGCCCGCCGAAGCCGAACCGCCGCGCCCACTCCTGCATCCGCGACCGGCCCTTGTCGCCCTCGAGGTAGAAGTCGTAGCCCAGTTGGTAGAAGTACGTGTCGCACGAGCGCGCAAGCGCCTCGGGCAGCGTCATCGCCTGGTTGATGTACGGGTCCCAGTTCTTGAAGACCTGCTTGTCGAGGCCGTACTCGGCGCTCGGGGTGCACTGGAGGGCGCCGTAGGGCTCGAGGAGGTGCTCCTGCATCGCGGCGAGCGCGGTCACGGGCTTCCACGTCGAGCCCGGCGGGTACACGCCGCTCGTCGCGCGGTTGATCCCCGGGTAGTTCTCCCTGCGCGCGGCGTCGGCGTCGACGAGCGGCTCGATCTTCTTCGGGTCGACCCGGCCGACGTAGACCGACGGCTTGTACGTCGGTGTCGACGCCATCGCGAGGACGGCGCCGTCGAGCGGGTCGAGCGCGACGAGCGCGCCGCCGTCGGCGTTGTACGAGCCGTTCGCACGCGCCGTCCCGATCCCGTAGCGGAGGGCGCGCTCGGCGGCCCGCTGGAGGCCGATGTCGATGGTGAGCCGGACCGCGCTCCCCGGCCGCGCCTCGATCTTCGGCTGGAGCGTCCCATGCGGGCGCCCGAGCGAGTCGACCCGGATCTGCGCCTCCCCGGCCCCGCCGCGGAGCATCTGGTCGAACTGCGACTCGACGCCGGTCTTGCCGACCTTGTCGCCCGACTCGTAGAGCTTCGGGTGGGCGTCGAGCTCGTCCTGCGAGACCTCCCCGACGTAGCCCAGCATCTGGGCGCCGAGCGACTGGTACGGGTAGTGCCGGAGGTACGTCTGCTGGATCTGCACGCCCGGGAAGGCGGCCTGGTGCTCGTAGAGGTACGCGATCTGGTCCTCCCCCACCGCCGTCTTCACCGTGATCGGGTTGAGCGGGTCGTTGATGCGGTCGTCGACCTCCTTCGCGAGGAGGACAGGGCGCACGTTCAGCACCCAGGCGAGCCGCTTGATCACCTCGTAGCGGCGCTTGGCGGGCAGGTCGCCGACCCACAGCTTCACCGCGGTGCCCGGGACGTTGTCGACGATCACGCGCCCGTTGCGGTCGAGGATCGTCCCGCGCGGCGCCTCGATCCGGATGGTGCGGAGCTGGTTCCCCTGCGCGGCGGCGAGGTATGTGTCGCCGGAGAGGACCTGCAGCGACCAGAGCCGGAAGAACAGGACGGCGAACACCGCGAGCGCGACGACGCCGAGGACGCCGACGCGGAGCGCGAGCCCCGGCGTCAGGCGGTACGGCGCCTCGACGCCCGGGTCGGGCGGGAGGAACCGCGTCGAGGGCGCGCGGCGCTCGCCGTACGGGGCGTCAGACAGCGCCGACCTCCCGTGCGCGGCCGCGGAGGCCATCCCGCGGCGTGAGGTAGCGGCGCAGCAACGGGTTCAGGCCGAAGGCGAGGAGCGCGTTGACGATCGCGCTCGGGATCAGCGTCGCGAAGGCCGCACCGGCGGACACGGGCTGGCCGAGCAGGAAGTGCAGCGCGACGTTGGCGGGCGTCGCGAGCAGCGTGATCGCGAACGCGGCGAGCGGCGCCGCGTACGGCCGGCCGCGACCCGTCGTCTCGCCGTACCGGCCGGCCCAGTACCCGGCGACGGTGAGGATGATCGACGTGGTGCCCAGCGTGTCGAGGGTCATCACGTCCACGAGCAGCCCCCCGGCGAAGCCCGCCACGGCACCCGTAATCGAGCCCGCCACGAGCGCGACGACGACGACGGTCACCAGCAGGAGGTCGGGCTCGGCGCCGAGGAGCCGCGAGCCCGCGACCGCGCCGACCTGGAACACGGCCGCCACGAAGATGAGCGGCGTGACGCGGAGCGCGGTGCTCACGGCGTCGTCGCCCGGTCGGTGGGCACGAGCACGAGCACCGCCTCGAGGGACGAGAGATCGGCGAACGGCTCGACCTGCACCTGCGTGAACAGGTCGGTGTCCGCCCGGCCGACGCTCGTGACGCGCCCGATGAGGATGCCCGGCGGGTAGAGCGAAGAGAAGCGCCGTGAGCGCCAGCCGGCCGTCACCACCGTGTCGCCGACGTGGACGACGGCCTCCTTGGGGACGCGCACGAGCCGGAGCGGCGCGCGGGGCCCTTGGCCGCGACGCACGATCCCCGACGCCTCGCTCCCGAGGACGCTGGCCGAGACGGCGCTCTGGTCGTCGGTGAGGAGCGTCACGCGGGCGGTGTTGCTCCCGACCCGGCTGACGGTGCCGACGAGCCCACGGGCGGTCACGACAGGGTCGTCGACGCGGATCCCGTCGTCGCGGCCCGCGGCGATGACGATCGCCTGGGCGTACGCCCCCGGCGGCCGGTAGATCACCTCGGCCGAGATGCCCGAGAAGCCCTCGGGGAAACGAGGCCCGGAACGGAAGCGGAGCAGCGACCGCAGCCGTGCGTTCTCCTGCTCGGCGAGCCGCGCGCGCGCGTACTGCTGGCGCAGCAGCTCGTTCTCGCGCTGGAGCCGATCGGCGTCGGAGCGCGCGTCGACGAGGCCGTCCGCCCACGCGTAGACGTCGCGGAACGGCTCGGCGATCCTGTCGGCGGCAACCTGGAACGGCCGGAGCGCGGAGGCCGCGGCCGACTGCGCGCCCGACACCGGGCCGTCCTGGTCCTCGCGGAAGGAGAGCGTCACGAGGACGAGGGCGAGCAGGACGAGGCCCCCCACGACGAGCCGCCGCCTGAAGGCGGCGGAGGTTCGTGACGAGGACCTGACGACGGTCGGGCGCCGGACGCTCGCGCCCAGCACCGCCTGGCGTGCGGTGCGGTTCCGGGGCACCGCAGGAGTGTACCGGCGCCTCCCGGCGGATCAGCCGAGGGTCAGCTGTAGCGCCGAGACCCGTTCCGGCGGGCGCGGCTGCGGTTCGAGCGGTGGATCACCTCGAACTCCTCGAGGCTCCGGCCCGAGCCGACGGCGACGCAGGTGAGCGGGCTCTCCGCGAGGTGCACCGGCATCTGCGTCTCGTGCCGCAGGCGCTCGTCGAGCCCCTGCAAGAGGGCGCCGCCGCCGGCGAGCACGATCCCGCGGTCCATGATGTCCGCGGCGAGCTCGGGGGGCGTCTTGTCGAGCGTCGACTTGATCGCGTCCACGATCTGGGTGACGGGCTCGTCCAGCGCGCGTCGGATCTCCTCCGAGGTGATCACGACGGTCTTCGGGAGGCCCGTCAGCATGTCGCGCCCGCGCACCTCGGCCTGGATCTCGTCGGAGAGGCGGAACGCGGAGCCGATCTCGAGCTTGATCTCCTCGGCCGTCTGCTGGCCGACGAGGAGCTTGTACTCCTTCTTGATGTGGTTGACGATCGCCTCGTCCATCTCGTCGCCGCCCACGCGGAGCGACTGCGAGACGACGATCCCCCCGAGGGAGATGACGGCGACCTCGGTCGTGCCGCCGCCGATGTCGACGATCATGTTCCCGGTCGGCTCGGCCACGGGGAGCCCCGCGCCGATCGCCGCTGCCATCGGCTCCTCGATCAGATACGCCTGGCGCGCGCCGGCGGAGAGCGTCGCCTCCTCCACCGCGCGCTTCTCGACGCCCGTCACCCCGGAGGGAACGCAGACGACGACGCGCGGGTGCGCGAAGCGGTGCTGGTGCACCTTCTGGATGAAGTGGCGGAGCATCTGCTCGGTCACGTCGAAGTCGGCGATCACGCCGTCCTTCAGCGGGCGGATCGCGGAGATCGAGCCGGGCGTGCGACCCAGCATCCGCTTCGCCTCGACGCCGACCGCGTGGACGTCGCCCGTCCGCTGGTCGATCGCGACTACCGAAGGCTCGGAGAGGACGATTCCGCGGCCGCGGACGTAGACGAGCGTGTTGGCGGTGCCGAGGTCGACCGCCATGTCGCGACCGCCGAACCCCGTCATCGAGCGGAACATGCTCATGAGCAGGGGAGTGTAGCTCCCGCCTGATTCACCCCCTTCGCCCTCGGCCGCGCCGCGCCGGCGGCCCCGAGCGCTCGCAAAGAATGTGTTGCAAGCGGGAGGCTCACCGCGGGCGCAGGAGGGAGGGCGCCTCGGCCTCGAGCACATCGAGCAAGAGCGCGCCCGGGAGGCCGACGACGTTCAGGTAGTCCCCCTCGATCCGCTCGACCAGCCGGCCGCCGAGGCCCTGGATCGCGTACCCGCCGGCACGTCCCTCCCACTCCCCGCTCGCGACGTACGCGGCGATCGCCTCGCCGTCGAGGCGGCGGAACGTGACACGCGTCTCCGCGTGCTCGAGTCGCTCGCCGGCGTCCGTGAGCAGGCAGAGGCCCGAGAGGACCGCGTGGGTGCGTCCCGCGAGCTCGCGCAACATCGTGGTTGCGCCGTCCGGCCCGTCGGGCTTTGCGTACACGCGCCCGTCGAGGTGCACCGTCGTGTCGACGCCGAGCGTGACGCCGCCCGAGCGATGCACCGAGCGGGCCTTGCCGGCCGCGTGCTCCCGGACGAGCTGGACCGGGTCGGCGTCCGGCGGGTCGTCCTCCTCGTAGCGCGGCGCGACGGCCTCGTAGGGGATCCGGAGCTGCTCGAGGATCGCGCGACGCTGCGGCGACGTCGACGCGAGGAGAAGCACGGTGCCTCGT
>DASSJV010000096.1:0-17168 GCA_035691005.1 Gaiella sp.
CCGCGCGAGATCCTCGACGCGGAGATCGCCCGGATCGCCTCCCTCGGCGTGACGCTCGAGCTCGGACGGAAGGTGACCGACGCGGGGGCTGCCCTCGAGGACGAGGGTTTCGACGCGGTGTTCCTCGCCGTCGGCGCCCACATCGGCAAGCGCGCCTACGTGCCGGCCGGCGAGGCGGCCCGTATCCTGGACGCGGTCGCTCTCCTCCACGACATGGAGGGGGACGAGAAGCCGCTCCTCGGGCGGCGTGTCGCCGTGGTCGGAGGCGGCAACACCGCCATGGACGTGGCCCGCACCGCGAAGCGGCTCGGCGCCGAGGAGGCGGTCGTCGTCTACCGCCGGACGCGCGAGCGGATGCCGGCGCACGCGTTCGAGGTCGAGGAGGCCGAGGAGGAGGGCGTGCGGATGAAGTGGCTCTCGACGGTCGCACGCGCCGACGAGGGCGTCCTCACGCTGGAGCGCATGGAGCTCGACGAGAACGGCTTCCCGCAGCCGACCGGCGAGGTCGAGACGCTCGAGGCCGATGCGCTCGTGCTCGCGCTCGGGCAGGAGTCGGATCTCGCGCTGCTCGAGGGCGTCCCCGGCATCGAGGTCGAGGACACCGTCGTCCGTGTCGGGCCGGACCTGATGACCGGCCACCCGGGTATCTTCGCGGGGGGCGACATGGTCCCGGCCGAGCGCACCGTGACGGTCGCGGTCGGGCACGGCAAGAAGGCCGCGCGCCACATCGACGCATGGCTGTGCGGCAACCGCCGCGAGGCGGGACCGAAGCACGAGCAGGCGGAGTTCGGCGCGCTCAACACCTGGTACTACAGCGACGCGCCCCGCAGCCTGCAGCCGACCCTCGAGCTCGCCCGCAGGCGCTCGACGTTCGAGGAGGTCGTGGGCGGCCTCGACGAGACCACGGCCCTGTTCGAGGCGCGGCGCTGCCTCTCGTGCGGGAACTGCTTCTCGTGCGACAACTGCTTCGGGGTCTGTCCCGACAACGCCGTGCTGAAGCTCGACGAGGCCGCGCGCGCGACGGCCGGGCGCGGGTACGCGATCGACTACGACTTCTGCAAGGGCTGCGGGATCTGCGCCGCGGAGTGCCCCTCCGGCGCGATCGAGATGATCCCCGAGACGATCTGAGGCTCAGGCCTCGTCGAGCGCCTTCGCGAGCTCGCGCTTCGTCATCTTCGAACGACCGCGGATGCCTGCCTTGCGCGCGCGCTGCTCGAGCTCGTCGCGGCTGAGCTCGCGGGACGAGCCGTTCCGGCGCCCTCGTGCAGTCCGGCCCTGCCGGCCGTGCGACTCGACGCTCGCGCGTAGCGCCTCGAGCAGGTCGGTCGGCTCCTCGCGCTCAGGCTCGCGCTCGACGCGGACCTCCTTGCCCTGCTTCTTGCGGCGAATCAACGAGAGCAGCGACTCGCGATAGGTGTCCTCGTACTTCTCGGGCTCGAACGAGGTGCGGAACCGGTCGATCAGGTCGAGCGCCATGGAGAGCTCCTGCTTGCCGACCTTCGGCCGCCGCGGGACGATGCCCTTCGTCGGTCGGATCTCGTCCGCGAAGAACATGCGCTCGAGCACGATCATCCCGTCGCGGACACGGAGGCAGCCGAGCTGCTGCCTGTCCCGCATAACGAACGTCGCGATCCCCACGAGACCCGAGTCCTCCATCGCGCGGACGAGCAACGCGTACGGCTGCTCCGCGCCCTCTGCGGGGCCGAGGTAGCTCGTCCGCTCGAAGTAGATCGGGTCGACCTCGCCGACGTCGACGAAGTCCTGGATGTCGATCGAGCGGTAGCTCTCCCCCGCGGCCGCCTCGAGGTCCTCGTCTGTCACGTAGACGTAGCGGCCCTCGGAGACCTCGTAGCCGCGCACGATCTCGTCGTCGGGGACGGGCTTGCCCTCCTTCTTGCAGACCTTCTCGTAGCCGATCCGCGAGTCGTCCTTCTCGTGCAGGAGATGGAAGCGCACGTCGCGATCCTCGATCGCGCTGTACATCCGGACGGGCACGTTGACGAGGCCGAACGAGATCGAGCCGGACCACAGCGCACGGGGCATGGACTCGTGCTTCCCGTTTCGCCGACGCGCCTAACGCGGTTCAGGTGCGCCGCGCGACGATCGTCCCCGTCGCCGCCGTCTCCTCGACGAGCGTCCGCAGCACGCCGTCCATCCCGTCCCGCTCGAAGGAAGCCCGCTGACGGGCCGCGCCGCCGGCCGCGAGGATCGCCTCCACGCCGTCGAGGGCGGCGTCGTCGCCGAGCTCGCGCGCGAGCGGCCGGACGCGACGGACGGTGTCGCGCGCCACGTCGGCCAGCGGGCGCGGCGCGTCGCCGTCGAGGATCGACGCGTCCCGTCCGTCGCGCGCCGCGCGGAATGCCGCCCAGCCGAGCGCCTCGCTCGGCACCGGCGCGGCGGTCGGCGCCGACGCCGCCTCGACGACGAGCGCGCGCACGAGCGCGGCCAGCGCCGCGACGTCCTCGGTCGCCGACTGAGCGTCCATCTCCCGGAGCTCGAGGGTGCCGTGACGGGGATGGAGCCGCAGGTCCCACCACAGGAAGGTCGCGTCGGGCAGGCCCGCGGCGGCGAGGGTCGAGGCGGCCAGCTCCTCGAGGTCCTCGAGGTCGCGGACCGCGCGCGGCACGCAGCGCCCGGGGTAGGCGCGCGAGAGGGCGTAGCGCGCGCTCTGCAGGCCCGAGTCGGCTCCGAACCAGAACGGGCTGTTCGCGGCGAGCCCGACGAGGAGCGGGACGTGCAGGCGGAGCGCGTTGAACGCCCGCGCCGCTGCGCCCTCGTCGGGCAGGCCGACGTGGACGTGGAGCGCCGACTCCGGCGTCCGTTGCAGGAGCCCACGCAGCTGGTCTGCGACGAGCGCGTAGCGGTGGCCCTCGACGGGGGCCGCATCGCCGAACCGCCCCGCCGGGTGGAGCCCCGCCCCGATCGGGGTCGCGCCGGCGGCCACGGCGGTCTCACGAAGGCGGGCGATCGAGTCGACCGCGTCCGCGACCGTCTCCGCCGGGGTCGAGCGGAGCTCGATCTGCGCGGCGTACGCGTCGTGGCCCGCCACCTTCGGATCGACCCGCATGGCCGCGAGCACCTCGCTCGTCACCGGCGCGAGCGCGAGCGTCGCGGCGTCGACGAGCAGGAGCTCCTCCTCCACGCCGACGGTGAAGTCGGAGCCGAACGGCGTCGTCACCGGGCCTCCAGGGCCGATGAGGCCGCGACCCGGCCGAGGACGAGCGCGGCGGCGAGGCCGCTCGAGTAGCCGCCGGTCGAGATGCCTCCCACGTCGCATCCGGCCGCGTAGACACGCGGGGCCGCCCGGGCGGAGGTGTCGACCGAGAGACCGCCGAGCGTCGTCGTGATGCCCGCTACGACCTCCACCTCGACGTGGCCCTGCGTCCGGCGCACCGGCGCGCCCGCCCGTTCGGCCGTCCCCACCATCTCGGCGATCGTACGCTCGCGCACCTTCTCGCCGAGGCGCGACGCGGGCACGCGGTACGTGGCGCGCGCCCCCGGCTGCCGCGCGGTCCACTGCACGACGTCGATCTCCGACCATGTCTGCGCCTCGTACCGCTCGCCGGTGGACGACTCGACCTCCGCGCGGCCGGCGTAGAGCTGTGCGAGCGAGACCAGCTCCGCCTCGCCGATGCGGGCGGGCGGCGCAGGCATGTTGCGACCGTAGAACTCGTCCATTCGCGCCGACGTTGCCGCGCCCGCGACGCGGCCGAGCGCGAGGCCGTCGCCGGTGCTCCAGGGCGTCGCGCGGAGGAACAGCGCATCCGCCTCGGGCGTGATCCACTCGCGCACGAGATCTCGACTCGCCGCAAACCCGCCCGTCGCGAGGACGACCGGAACGTCCGCAGGCAGCTCGCGCAGCGGTTCGCCCAGCCGCAGCTCGCCGCCGTGCCGCACGAGCGCGTCCGTGAGCGACCGGGTGTCGAAGCGGATCCCGCTCGTCCGCGGATTGCCCGTCGAGCGCGCCACGACCCGCGCGCCGTGCCTTTCGAGCCAGGCGAGATCGCCGTCGAGGCGCTCGTGGACGAGCGTCTGGAGCTCGACCGAGCCGCCCGGGCACTCGCGCAGGAAGTCGTCGAGCTCGCGATGCCGCCAGACGACGCCGCTCGAGAGGAGCATCGAGCCGCCGGGGCGATCGCCCTTCTCGTGGACGACGACGCTGGCGCCGCGCGCCACCGCCTCCGCCGCAGCAACGAGACCGGCCATGCCGGCTCCGGCGACGACGAGGTCGGGCAAAGCGCTCAGACCAGGGAGAAGCCGGGCTTGTGCTCGACGTACTCGATGCGGATGCCGTCTGGCCCCCGGAGGAACACCGCGAGCGTATTCGGCGCGTCGACGACGTTCTCGACGTCGAGGCCGCGCGAGCGGGCCTCCTCCTCGACCTGTTCCGCGCTGTCCACGAGGAAGGCCAGGTGGTTGAGAAGCGGCCGCTCGCCCTCGCGCGCGTTCCCCTGCCGCAGCTCGACGTGGCGGTCGTCGACTGTGAGCCGGGTCCCCTCCCGCTCGAGACCGAGGTCGGCCAGGCCCGCGGCGGTGGCCTCGGGGTCGGGCACCGCGAGGACCACGTGGTCGAGGTCGGGCGCCGCGGCGGCGCCGTCCTCGACGACGGCGAGCGTGAGCCCCTCGGGCGCGCCCACCACGAGGCTCTCGCCGTCGCGGTCCGGCGGGTACCCGGCCGCTGCGAGCCGTTCGCGGGCGCTCTCGAGGTCGGGGACGCGTACGACGATCCGCTCGAGGACGCCTCGCTCGCGCGGCGCCTCGGCCGCGAACAGCGTCACCTTGCCGCGCCGAGCGTCCCCGCCGACGAGCGTGAACGCGTCGGTGCGATCGATCACGTGCATGCCGCACCCGTCCGTGAGCAGGCGCGCCAGCTCGTCGCGTTCCGCGGTCCACAGGGCGACGTGGTCGAACGACGTGATCTCCATCTCGTCGTTGTACCCTTCGCCGCGCACTCTCCGCGCCGATCGGCGCGCGGCGGCCCACGTGGGGCCCGCCCCGGAGAAATCCGCAGCGCGGATCAGCATCGCCACGGAGGTCGCACGACTGCGCCTCGAGGAGGATCGCGACACCGTTCTCCGATGGAAGGACGTGCCCCGTGACACTCGTCTGGTTCGCCGTCTGGCTCGTCTCGGATCTCGTGGGAGACCGGGAGTCGCTCACGTTCGACCCGGTCAATTGGTGGGCGGGGACGCTGCTCCTCTGCCTCGCGCTCGATCTCGCGCGACAGCACGCCCCTACGGTCAAACCCGGCCGCGGCTCGGCGGCTCCGTAGTTCCCCGCAAGGCGCTTGCCCACCGCTTCCGATGCGTGCGGGCGCGATCGGTGCTGCGCTAGGAGGGAAAGGAGGTGATCGGACATGGCACTCGTGCGCTGGGCTCCATTCCAGGACATGGACACGATGGAGCGGCGTGTGCGGCGGATGTTCGACCAGATCGGCGTCGTCCCCGCATGGCCCGCCGCCGACGTGTACGAGTCGAACGGCGAGTACGTCTTCGAGCTCGAGGTTCCGGGCTACGACGAGGCCGAGCTCGTCGTCGAGGTGCGAGACCACACGCTCACCGTCAAGGGGGAGAAGCTCGAGAAGACGGAGGAGAAGGAGAAGACCTTCTATCTGAACGAACGGCTTGCCCGGTCGTTCGAGCGCAGGTTCGAGCTCCCGGCCGAGACGATCGCCGACAAGGTGGTCGCCGAGTTCGACCACGGCGTGCTGGTCGTGCACGCACCGAAGGCCGCCGAGGTCGCACCGCGGACCATCGCGATCAAGGCAGCCGCATAGGGCGTCGCCCGCGAGGGCGCGCTGCAACTCGGGAGGCCGCGGCAAGGCCGCGGCCTCCCACGTCGGGCGCGACGCCGTGTGAGGTCGGTCAGGTCGGCCGAACGACGACGACGACCCCGCCCGCGTGCGACGCGCAGTACCGGCTCACCGAGCCCAGCGTCAGGCTTGCGAAGCCGCCCCGACCGCGTGTGCCGAGCACGAGCATGTCCGCGTCCGACGCTGCGGCGACGAGTGCGTGACCGGCGGGTGCGGCCACCGTCTCGCCGGTGATCGCGACGTCCTCGGGCGCTGCCCGCTCCATGGATTCCACGACCTGCGCCGCGTTCTGTCGGAGTGCCTGGCGAAGCTCCTGGACGGCTTCGGGGCTTCTGACGACTCCGCCCGAGAGCCCCCACGGCTCCTGGTACGCGCACAGCGCGTGGACGGCGACGCCGCGCAGGCGAGCCTCCGCGAAGGCCCACTCGAGAGCTGCGGCGGAGCCCTGGGACCCGTCGACGCCGACGACGAGGCGCGAGTGCTCGCTGTAGTGCGCCACGTGGACGACTGCCACCGGGCAGGACGCGTGGTGCAGGCAGGCCTGCGAGACCGAGCCGAGCATCGCGGAGGCGACCGCGCCCCGCCCGCGCGAGCCGACGACGAGCAGGTCGGCGTCGGCGGACAGCCCGACCAGCGCACCCCCGGCATCGTCTTTGACGACCCGCTGCTCGATCTCTACCCCCTCGGCCGACTTGGCGACGCGCTCGAGCTCCTCCCGGATCGACGTCGCCGCGTTCGCGGCGAGCTCGTCTTCCACCTCCACATAGGACGGCACCATTCCGACACCCGTCATCGTCAGCGCCGGGATCGTCCATGCGTGCACGACGCGTACGCGCGCGCCACGAAGCGCTCCCTCCCAGAGCGCGAAGCGCAACGCCTCGCGCCCGGTTGCCGATCCGTCGACCCCGACAGTGATCAGTCCGCCCATCTCCACTCAAGTGTTCCGGAAGCCGATCGGCAGCGCGTCGGCAGAACGCCGGCGCACGCTGCGGGTTTCCCCGGACTGGCTCCGCTTCGCGGTGCTCAGAATCCGAGCCCGAGCGCGAGCCGCGGGGCGTCGGCGCGTTCGCGCCTCACGTCTCGGAGCCCGACGAGACCGAGGATCTCGCCGGCGGCGACGACGGGCAGACGGTGGACGCCGTGCTCTGCCATCGTCTCCTCGGCCGCCTCGAGCGTCGTCCCCGGCGGGACGCAGACGGGCGCGGCGGTCATCCACTCGCGTGCCGCCGCGTCCGAGGTGCGAAGACCCGCTGCCGCGGCGCGGAGCAGGTCTCGCGCGGTGAGGATCCCGATCAGGTCGCCCTCGTCGTCGACGACGAGCGCGCAGCCCATGCCGCGACGGCGCATCGTCTCCGCGATCGCGTCGAGCGTCGCCCCCGGCCGGACGATCTCGACGTCGGTGCGCATCACCGATGCCACGGTGCCGGGCGTCGCCGCCCGCGCGGTGACATCCGCGGCATCGTCGGGCACCGGGGTCCCGAGCCGCGCGACAGCCGCTCGGTCGAGGGGAACCTCTACCTCGACACCTCTCGCGACGGGCGGGACGAGCGTCTGCTCCGGCTCGTCCGAGATCGACGCGAGGAAATTGGTGAGGCGGCGGCCGACGATCTTCGACGGTGGCCACCAGATCGGTGCGGTGCTCGCCCAGTCGGAAGCGCCCTCGTCGGCAAGGTCGTGCCGCAGGTAGGCGGGCTCGGATCCCGTCAGCAGCAGCCCGCGGAGCACCGGCCGAAACGGGCACGGCACGAGCGTCGCGCCCGCGAGCACCGCGATCGCCTCGGCGGCGCTTACGGCCTGCTGGGCGGCGATTCCGCCCTGCTTGACGGGGAAGGCTGTGATGTCACCCGCGGCGAAGACGTCGGGGGCACCGATCACGCCGCAGTGGTCGTCGACCGGGATGAAGCACTCGGACGTCTGCGCGAGCCCTTCGATCCGGCGTCCTCGGAGGCGCGGCAGCGCGACGACGCGATCCGCCGGAATCGCGCCCTCGGCGAGGAGCAGCAGGCGCCCGTCGTGCGCGAGGGGCCTCACGTCGCCGAGGAACTGGACGCCGGTCTCGATGAACATGTTCTCCACGGCGTCGCTCGCGGCCGGGCCGAAGAGGTGGAGCGGCTCGGGCTCGGGCGTCACGAGCGTCACCTCGCACGGGACGTCGACGGCCAGCAGCCGGCGGGCGGTCAGCAACGCGAGCTCGTAGGCGGGCAGAGGCCACGTGGCACCCCACGGAACGGCGATCGCGAGCCTGCGGACGACCCCACGCTCGAGCTCGTCGAGCAGGCCACGCACGAGGTCGGTGTCCGCCGAGCCGCGGAAGGTGAGCGCGCCCGAGACCGCCGCGGTCGGGACGGCGCCGCACGCGATCAGGAGCGCGTCGTACGAGAGCTCCGCGCCGGCCGTGGTTTTCGCGACGTGCGCGTCGACGTCGACCTCGGCGAGCGTGCCGAGCGTCATCCCTGCGCCCGCACGCTCGGCGAGGAGCCCGAGATCGAAGTGGCGGACCTCGCCCAACCCGAAGGGCTCGGCCACCGCCGCCGGCCGGTACCAGAAGTAGGGCTCCGGCGCGAGCAGCTCGACGTCCGTCCGTCCGGGCGCGACGTCGGCGAGCGTCAGCGCCGCCTCCAGAGCGGCCACGCCTCCGCCTGCGATCAGCACCGAGAAGTTCCTGCCGTCCACGGGACGTATGCTGCGGGTCGCGTCGCCGGCCGCCATCCGAAATGGGAGGCGCTTCCAAGCCGGGTTTCTACGGATCGGCGGCGCGGCGCGAACAGCGAGAATCGGCGTGTGGGGCACGTCGCCGCACTGCGCCTGCTGCGCCTCGCGAACCCGTTCGTGCGGGCCCTGCTCGACTCACGCCTGCACGGCGCTCTGAGCGGAAGGCTGGTGCTGGTCGCCTACAGCGGTCGCCGTTCGGGCCGCCGCTTTCGCATCCCGCTCCGATACGCGCCGACCGCTGACGGAGCGGTCGTCGCGGTTGCGCTTCGGCCCGAAGCGAAGGAGTGGTGGCGCGCGTTCGCGCCCTCGGGCCCGGCGACGCTCACGCTCCGCGGCGCGGACGTCCCCGCCGATGGTCGGGTGACCGCGGGGGCGGCGCGCGCAGCCGCGCTCGAGGCGTATCTCGCGCGCTATCCGCGAAGCCGCCGCGTCATGGAGGACGCCGCGGTCGTCGTCTTCCGGCCGGTGGACGGATAATCCCGCGGTGCGCCTCTACGGCGACCTCGCACCCTGGTTCCACCTCCTCACCTCGCCGGCGGACTACGACGTCGAGGCCGCCCGCTACGAGCGGATCATGCTCGAGGCCGTCCCCGATGCACGGACGCTGCTCGAGCTCGGCTCGGGCGGCGGGAACAACGCGTCGCACCTGCGCGAGCGGTTCACCTGCACGCTCTCCGACCTGTCGCCCCAGATGCTCACGCTGAGCAGGGCGCTCAATCCGGAGTGCGAGCACGTCCTCGGAGACATGCGTACGCTCCGCCTCGGCCGGACGTTCGACCTCGTCTTCGTACACGACGCGGTCATGTACCTGGCCACCGAGGACGACCTGCGCTCGTGCATGGAGACCGCCTTCGCCCACACGCGACCGGGTGGCGCGGCGGTGTTCGTCCCTGACTGCACCCGCGAGACCTTCGCCGCCGGCACGGAGCATGGCGGTCATGACGGCGACGACGGTCGGTCGCTCCGCTACCTCGAGTGGACGCACGCGCCGGAGCCCGGCGAGAGCGCGTTCGCAGTCGACTACGTCGTGCTGCTGACCGAGCCCGGCGCGGAGGCCCGGCTCGTCCACGACCGACACCTCCACGGCCTCTTCCCCGAGCACACCTGGCTGTACCTGCTCGAGGCGGCCGGCTTCGCGGCCCACCTCGTGCCCGGGAGCCCCGCCTCCGAGGACGAGTCGCAGCCGGTGTTCGTGGGCACCCGTCCGGCCTGATCGGTCAGATCGGCCGTACGGCGGCGCGCGTCGCCTCGACGTCCTCTGCGATCTGCGCGATCAACGCCTGCTCGGTGTCGAACACGGCCTCGTCGCGAAGGCGCTGCCAGAGCTCGACGACGAGCCGCTCGCCGTAGAGGTCGCCCTCGAAGTCGAGCAGGAACGGCTCGATCCGCCGTTCGGTGCCGCCGTAGTGCGGGTTCGTGCCGATCGAGATCGCGGCGCGGTGCCCGCGCGCCTCGCCGGCGTAGATCCCGTACCGCGGGCAGACCAGCTGCGCGTCCATCGCGATGTTGGCGGTCGGGTATCCGAGCGTGCCGCCGCGCTGGTCGCCGGAGACGACCGTCCCGTCGAGCTCGAACGGGCGTCCCAGCATCGCTGCCGCGGCGGCGAGGTCCGCCGCCCGGACGGCGTCGCGGATCGCGCTGGACGACACGCCCTCGACCTCCTCGACGTCGAGCACGGCGAAGCCGAGCTCGACGAGCGTCTCGATGCTTCCCGCCCGCTTGTTCCCGAACCGGAAGTCGGCACCGACCGCGACCGCCTCGGCGCCGATCGGGCGAAGGTACGTGTCGACGAACGCCTGCGGCGTGAGACGCATGAACTCGGGCGTGAACGCGGCGACGAGCGTGTCCCCGACGCCCGCGTCCGCGAGGAGCTCGAGACGCCGCTGGAGCGTGGCGATCAGCTCGACCCGGTTGCCGAGCACGATCCGTGGATGCGGATCGAGCGTGATCACGGTGGGCTCGAGACCCGACTCCACCGCTGCCCGCAGCACGGAGAGGTGCCCGCGGTGGACGCCGTCGAACGTGCCGATCGCGACCGCGCGCGGCCTTCGCTCGAGCTGGGACGGTGCGTGGGCGATCCTCACGGCGAGGAGTGCCCCTTCAGGTAATGCTGCCTCGTTTCTCGGGCGCGATGAGCAAGCCAGGCTAGGACGCAGGGAGCCTCGATACCAGAAGGTATCGAGGCGACCGAGGACGCCCCATGGCGCCGCTCGGCGCGCGCGAGGGACCTGGATTGCATTGCCTGAAGGGGCACACTAGTCTCGCACCCCGGCGAGCCGCGGCAGCACCTCCTCGAGCGGGACGACCCGCGTCTCGTCGCACTCGTCCACGTTGAACGGCCCGATCTCGGTGCGGCGCAGCGTGACGCAGTGCCCGCCGAGCGCATCCGCGAGCGAGCGGACGTAGGTGCCCGAGCCGACACGGAGGTCGAGCCGCGCGATGGCGTCCTCGTAGGAGACCAGCTCGAGCCGGTGGACCCGCATGACGCGCGTCGGCATCTCGACGTCGACCCCCCGCCGGTGGAGACGGTACGCGCGCGTGCCGGAGAGCTTCACCGCGGAGGCGGCGGGGATCGGCAGCTCGACCGCGCCGCGGAGCTCGTCGAGCGCGCGCTCGAGCGCCTCGCGTGTGGGCGGCTCCTGCCCGTCGAGCGGGTCACCCTCCGGATCGCCGGTCGTCGTGCGCCCGCGTAGGTCGACGTCGGTGACGTAGCGCTTGTCGAGCCTCGTGAAACGGTCCTGCAGCGCTGTCGCGCGGCCCGAGAGCAAGATCAGCAGCCCAGTTGCGAACGGGTCGAGCGTGCCGGCGTGACCCGTCTTCGCGCCCGTTCTCCCGCGCACGCGGGCGACGATCTTGAAGGAGGACGGGCCCGCCGGCTTGTCGGCGAGGATCACGCCGGTCGGCTCGAGCCCCTTCGGGATCGGCATCGCGGCTAGATGATTGGTCGGTGATTGGCGTGACGTCCGGGGGTGTCCCAGACCAAGCCGGGCGCACCGGCCGGGTGCGGTTCGCAGCGGACCCTACGGGCCGTGCCCGGACGGGGGGATCCGGCGCCGTGTCTGGGGCGCCATCCGGATCGCGTGAATTGCCGATCGATCATCTAGGGACGCCGGTCGCCGTTCGCGGCCGTGA
This sequence comes from Gaiella sp., assembly GCA_035691005.1. GTDB lineage: Bacteria > Actinomycetota > Thermoleophilia > Gaiellales > Gaiellaceae > Gaiella. The sequence continues at coordinate 11,657 of DASSJV010000096.1, forward strand.
ACGCCTCGATGATCCGGTCCGTGATCTCGTCCATCTCGAGGTCGGTCGAGAAGCCCGCCGCGCGACGGTGCCCGCCGCCGCCGAAGCTGCGGGCGATCGCCGACACGTCGACGCCGCTCGGATGTGAGCGGAGCGAGCCCTTGCGGCGCGCCGGGGCGCCTTCGGGAAGCTCGCGCACGAGCGCGACGAGCTCGGCCCCGTCGACCGAGCGGAGATGGTCGATGATCCCCTCGGAGTACGGCTCCTCGGCCCCGGCGGCCTCGAAGTCCTCGCGCCGCAGCTCGGAGACGACGACCCGGCCCCCTGCGAGCTCGGTCGCGCGCTCGAGCGCGCGGGCCAGCAGCTTCAGCTTCGGGAAGGGCGTCGACTCGTAGACCTCGACGAACACGCGCCCGACGTCCGCCCCGTCCTCGACGAGCTCGGCCGCGAGGCGAAGCGCCTTCGGCGTGGTGTTCGAGTACTGGAACCTGCCGGTGTCCGTGACCAGCGCCGTGTAGAGGGCCTCCGCGAGCTCCGGCGTACGCACCACCCCGAGCCGCTCGAGGACGTCGGCCAGGACCTCGGCGGTCGAAGACGCGTCGTCGACCACGAGATTCACGGCGCCGAAGCGTGTGTTGTCGTGGTGGTGGTCGACGTTGACGATCGACGGCGCGGAGCCGACGAGGGTCGGCTCGACGATTCGGCTCTCCTGCGCGCAGTCGACCGCCACGAGCACGCGCTCGGCGACGTCCGGCGGCGCCGTGCGGAGCAAGCCGTTCTCCGCCAGCCGCAGGAACCGGTACTCGCCGGGCAGCGGCTGCTCGCCGCCGAGCACCATCACGGAGTCCTTGCCGAGGGACGCGAGCGCGAGGTGCGTCGCGAGCAGTGACCCGAGGGCGTCTCCGTCAGGGTTGTCGTGCGAGGTGACGACGACGCGCTCTGCCGCGCGCAGCGCGTCGACGACCGCGTCCATGTCACTCGGGGGCATCGTCGTCTCCGTCGGGCGGCGCGAGCTCGTCGATCAGCTGCGTCATGCGGACGCCGTGCTCGACCGCGCGATCGTAGACGAACTCCAGCCGAGGCGTTCTGCGCAGCCCGAGCTCCTTCCCGATCCGGCCCTGCAGCACGCCTGCCGCGCCGTCGAGGGCCTCGAGCGTCTTCTTCCGCTGGTTCTCCCCGCCGAAGACGCTGACCCAGACCTTCGCGTGGTCGAGGTCGGTCGTCGTTTCGACCGTCGTCACCGTGACGAACCCGATGCGCGGGTCCTTGAGCGACGGGATCGCCTCGGAGAGGACCTGCTTGACGGCCTCGTTGACGCGGCGCATGCGGCCGCTCATCGCTCGCCGTCCTCGAGATGGACGAGGTCGCGCTCGCAGACTCCGAGCTCGAACGCCTGGCCGGACAGCCAGCGCTCCGCGTCGTCGAGCAGGCGCGTCGCATCGCCCGCCTCCCGCGTCACGCACGCGAGCGTCAGGCGGGCGCGCTGCCACACGTCGTGGTGGTCGACCTCGGCGATCGAGCAGCCGATCCGGTTCACGAGCTGCTGCTTGACCGAGCGGAGGTGCATCCGCTTCTCCTTGAGCGAATGGCTCTCCGGGAAGTGGAGCTCGAACGAGAGGATGCCGACGTAGCCGGTGGACATGTTCGGATTCCGTTGGCGGCCGCCGGGAGGAACGGAACGCGCCCTACCGTAGTCGAAATCGTGCGTGCCTCCGCCCTGCTCCTCACCGCTGTCGTGTGCCTGCTCGTCGCGGCGCCCGCCCCGGGGGCGGGCCAGCGAACCGTGCTCAACTACGGCGACTCGCTCGCCGTCGGCACGCAGCTCTACCTCGGGGAGTACCTCGGCGGGTGGCAGGTGCGGGCGGAGACGGAGGTCAGCCGCCATGCGACCGACGTGCCCGGGGCCCTGCAGAGCTTCGGCTCGGCGCTCCCGCGGGTGATCGTCGTCAGCGCGGGCACGAACGACGACCCGGGTACCGTCTCGCGCTTCGCACGCACCGTCCGCGAGGCGGTTGCCACCGCCGGCCCGGCGCGCTGCGTCGTCTGGGCGACGATCGTGCGCCCACCGTACGCCGGCGTCTCGTACGCGGGCTACAACCGCGCGCTGCGGACGATCGCGAAGCACCATCCGACGCTCCATGTGCTCGACTGGGACGCGATGGCCCGAGCGCACCCGAGCTGGTTCGGATCGGACGGCGTTCATCCCTCGATGACCGGCTACCGCGCGCGGGCCGCCGCGACGGCGCGTCTGATCCGCGCCGCCTGCTGAGCCGCTACTCGGAGGCCGCGGCGCCGCTCGGCGCGAGCTCGGTGCGCTCGACCTCGCGGGTCTCGAAGACCTCGAGGACGTCGCCTTCCTTCACGTCGTTGAAGCCGTCGAGCAGGATCCCGCACTCGAAGCCCTCCGCGACCTCCCGCGCGTCCTCCTTGAACCGCTTGAGCTGCGCGATCGAGGTGTCCTGGACGACCGTCCCGTCGCGGACGACGCGCACGTGCGCGCCGCGGCGGACCACGCCGTTCGTGACCATGCACCCGGCGATCGTGCCGAGGCGCGACACCTTGAACAGCGCGCGCACCTCCGCCTCGCCGAGGACCTCCTCGGTCGTGACCGGGGAGAGCATCCCGACGAGCGCCTGCTCGATGTCCTCGGTGAGCTTGTAGATCACTCGGTACGTGCGGATGTCGACGCCCTCGCGCTCCGCGAGCTGCCTCGCCTCGGCGCTCGGCCGCACGTTGAACCCGATCACGAGCGCGTTCGAGGCCGACGCGAGGTTCACGTCGTTCTCGGTGATCCCCCCCACGCCGGTGTGGATCACGTTGACCCGCACCTCGGGGTGCTGGATCTTCGCAAGCTCTCCGACGAGCGCCTCGACGGAGCCCTGGACGTCGCCCTTGAGCACGATGTTGAGCTCCTGCACCGCGCCGGCCTGCATCTGCTCGAACAGGGTCTCGAGCGACACGCCGCTCGTGGCCGAGCGCTGCGCGAGCTGCTCCCGGCGAAGCCGCTCGGAGCGCTTCTCGGCGAGGTCCTTCGCCTGACGCTCGTGCTCGACGACGCGCCCGAGCTCGCCGGCGGCGGGCGGGTGGTCGAAGCCGAGGATCTCGACGGGGTCGCCGGGCCGGGCCTCCTTGACGCGCTCGCCGCGGTAGTCGTAGAGCGCCCGGACCTTGCCCGCGGCGTCCCCCGCGACGATCGCGTCGCCGACGTGCAGCGTGCCGCGCTGGACGAGCATCGTCGCGACCGGCCCGCGGCCGACGTCGAGACGCGACTCGACGATCGGGCCCGAGGCCTCCGCCTTCGCGTTCGCGCGGAGGTCGAGCTCGGCGTCGGCGACCAGGAGGATCTTCTCGAGCAGTTCGTCGAGTCCCGTCTGCTGCTTCGCGGAGACCGACGCGAACTGCGTCGTGCCGCCCCAGTCCTCCGGCTGGAGACCCTCGGAGGCGAGCTCCGTCTTCACCCGGTCGGTGTTCGCGTCCGGGACGTCGATCTTGTTGATCGCGACGACGATCGGCACGTCGGCGGCCCGTGCGTGGCTGATCGACTCCTTCGTCTGCGGCATCACGCCGTCGTCGGCCGCGACGACGAGGACGGCGATATCCGTCACCTTCGCACCGCGCGCGCGCATCGCGGTGAACGCCTCGTGGCCCGGCGTGTCGAGGAACGTCAGCTTCCGCCCGTCGATCTCCGCCTGGTACGCGCCGATGTGCTGCGTGATCCCGCCCGCCTCGGTGTCGACGACCGACGTCGAGCGGATCGCGTCGAGCAGCGTCGTCTTCCCGTGGTCGACGTGCCCCATGATCGTTACGACCGGCGGCCGCGCCGAGAGATCGGCCTCGGCGTCCTCGACGATCTCGGGCTCCTCGTCGTCTGCGGCGTGCTTGACGGTGACCTCGCGGCCGACCTCGGCCGCGATCAGCTCGACCTCCTCGTCGGCGAGCGACTGGGTCGCGGTGCGCATCTGACCGAGCCCCATGAGGATCTTGATGATCTGGGACATCGGCACGCCGAGCGCGCCGGAGAGGTCCTTGACGGTGACGCCGGACTCGACCGTGACGGGCCCGGTCGGCGGCGGCGGCGGCGGCGTGCGAGGCGCTGCCTGCTGCGAGCGGTCGCGCGCGGCGCGTGCGTCGCGCCCGCGGGCCGCGCCCCCCTCGATCACGACACGGCGACGCCGGCCCCCCTGGCCCCCGCCCCGCGGTCGGATCGGACGGTTCGGCTTGTTGGGTCCGTCAGCCATGCGACACCCCAGTGTAGAGACGCGCGAGCTCCGGCTCGACGCGGACGGGCGTGCGGAGCGTCCGCGCAAACGCGCGCCGGCTCGCCGCCACCTCGAAGCACACGATGTCGCGGCAGGTGTAGGCGCCGCGCCCGGGCGTGTTCGTCCCCGGCATCAGCACGCCGTCCACCTCCGTGAACCGCACGAGCTCGTCCTTCGGCGCGCGCCGGCCGCACCCCACACACGTCCTGACGGGGTCACGGCGGTCACGCGTCGTCGCGAGCCCCCTCGGCTACCTCGTCGCCTGCCGTCTCGTCGGCGGCCTCCGCCTCCTCGACGGTGAGCTCGCCCTCGGCCACGGCTTCCTCGACTTCCTCGATCGCCTCCTCGACGACCGCGACGGTCGCGACGCCGCCGCCCTCCGTCTCGGGCTCCTCGTCGGCCGTCTCTGCGCTGGCGAGCCCCACCGCGGCGCCGCGGGCGGCGGCGGTCGGGTCGTCGGCGAGCGCCTGGTGGGCCGGGACGCCGCAGTAGCGCGTGCCCGGCAGCGCGGCGTTCGGGCACCGCTTCCCGTTCGAGAGAAGCGCGGCGCAGCGGCCGGAGAAGTCGCCCGCGCCCTCGTCCTCGCCTGCGAACGCGGCCTCCGCCTCCTGCTGGGCGAACTCGGTATCGGACTTGATGTCGACCTTCCACCCGGTGAGGCGGGCGGCCAGCCGTGCGTTGAGGCCCTCCTTGCCGATCGCCAGCGCGAGCTGGTCGTCGGGCACGACGACGGTCGCGTCGCGGCTCTCGTCGTCGATGTAGACCTCGCGCACGCGGGCCGGCGAAAGCGCCTTCGCGACGAACCGCGCCGGCTCGGTGTTCCACGGGATGATGTCGATCTTCTCGCCGCGGAGCTCCGACACGACCATGCGGACGCGCGACCCACGCGGGCCGACGCAGGCGCCGACCGGGTCGACGCCCTGGACGTGCGACTCGACTGCGATCTTGGAGCGGTAGCCCGGCTCGCGGGCGACGCCGCGGATCTCGACGAGCCCGTCGGCGATCTCGGGAACCTCGAGCTCGAAGAGCGCCTCGATCAGCTGCGGCGCGCGGCGCGAGAGGATCACCTGCGGCCCCTTCGTGCCCGAGCGAACCTCGATGATCACGGCCTTGATGCGCGAGCCCTGCTCGTAGCGCTCGCCGTCGACCTGCTCGGAGCGCGGCAGGAGCGCCTCGACCTTGCCGAGGTCGACGAGCACGTTGTTGCGGTCGCCCGCCTGCTGGACGATGCCGGTCACGACCTCGCCCTGGCGGTCGACGTACTCCTCGTACAT
>DASSJV010000097.1:0-18027 GCA_035691005.1 Gaiella sp.
CACCCCTTCGCCGAGCGAGCCGTGCCTGACCGAGTCGCCGGTCGAGAGCGCCGGCACGTCGCGCTCCTCCCGCGGCGCGACCTGACGCGCGGACTGCGCGTACCCCGCCCACGACGCCGGCCGCAGCCGCTCGCGGGCGACGGTCGCGGGCAGCTCGTCGAGGAACCGCGACGGAAGGTTGTACTCGCGGCGGCCGTACAGCGAGCGCGCAGTCGTGTGCGTCAGCGTGAGGCGCTCCATCGCGCGCGTCATCCCGACGTAGGCGAGTCGCCGCTCTTCCTCGACCTCGTTGTCCTCGATCGAGCGGGCGTGCGGGAAGATCCCCTCCTCCATCCCGATGAGGAACACGACGCGGTACTCGAGCCCCTTCGCGTTGTGGATCGTCATCAGCGTCACCTGGGGCTCCCCCACGGACAGCGTGTCCTGGTCGGACTGGAGCTGCACCTCCTCGAGGAACCCCGCGAGCGAGGGCTCCTCGACGCGGCGGCGGAACTCCTGCGCGGAGCCGACGAGCTCCTCGAGGTTCTCGATCCGTCCACGAGCCTCGATCGTCCGTTCGGCCTCCAGCGCCTCCAGCGTCCCGGACCGGTCGAGCACCGCCTCGACAAGCTCGTCCACCGGCAGCTCCTGCGCAGCCGACATCAGGCTCTCCATCACAGTGCGGAAGCTCCGGATCGCGCGGGCGCTCGCGGTCGCGACCCCGGCGGCCGCGGGGTCGGCGGTCGCGTCCCAGAGCGAGATCCCGAGCGACTCGGCGTGCGCGACCAGCCGCTGGATCGAGGTGTCGCCGATCCCCCGCCGCGGCCGGTTCGCGATCCGCATCAGCGCGACCGCGTCGTCGGTGTTGTTGAGCACGGCGAGGTACGCGATCGCGTCGCGGATCTCGGCCCGCTCGTAGAAGCGCGGGCCGCCGATCACCTGGTACGGCACGCCCTGGCGGACGAGCACGTCCTCGAGGACGCGCGACTGCGCGTTCGTCCGGTAGAAGACCGCGATCTCCGAGGCCGACGTGCCGGACTCGACGAGCCGCGCGATCTCGGCCGCGACGAAGCGCGCCTCCGCGTGCTCGTCCTCGACCTCGACGACCTCGACCGGGTCGCCCTCCCCGAGCTCCGACCAGAGCTGTTTCGGCTTCCGGTCGCGGTTGTTGTCGATCACCGCGTTCGCGGCCTCGAGGATCCGGTTCGTCGACCGGTAGTTCTGCTCGAGGGCGATCACTCCGGCGCCGCCGAAGTCGCGCTCGAAGTCGAGGATGTTGCGGATGTCGGCGCCGCGAAACGCATAGATCGACTGGTCCGGGTCGCCGACGGCGAACACGTTCCGGTGCTTCTCGGCGAGGAGCTGCAGGAGACGGTACTGCGCGTGGTTCGTGTCCTGGTACTCGTCGACGAGGACGTGACGGAAGGTCGTCTGCCAGCGCTCCCGCGCCTCGGGGAAGCGCTCGAGCACCTGCACGGTGAGCATGAGGATGTCGTCGAAGTCGACCGCGTTCGAGCGGAACAGGCGGCGCTGGTAGAGCTCGTACACCTCGGCGACGGTCTGATCCCAGAACGAGGAGACGCGCGCGGTGTACTCCTCGGGCGTGATCAGCTGGTTCTTCGCATTCGAGATCTGCGTGTGGATCCCGCGCGGGGTGAAGCGCTTCGGGTCCTTGCCGAGCTCCTCCAGGCACGACTTCACAAGCCGGATCTGGTCGGCCTGGTCGTAGATCGTGAAGTTCGAGCGGTAGCCGAGCCGCTCGGCCTCGCGGCGGAGCATCCGTCCGCAGGCGGCGTGGAAGGTAAGGATCCAGATCGCGCGCGCGACGTGCCCGAGCATCCGCTCGAGCCGTTCCCGCATCTCGGTCGCGGCTTTGTTCGTGAAGGTGATCGCGAGGATCTCGTTCGGCTTCACGCCGTGCGCCTGGATCAGGTGCGCGACGCGATGCGTGAGGACCCGGGTCTTCCCGGACCCGGCGCCCGCGACGACGAGCAGAGGCCCCTCGACGTGGAGCACCGCCTCCCGCTGCGCGGGATTGAGGTCGGCGAGGAGCTCCTCGTGGGGCGTCACGGCCACGGGTCGATGCTAGCCGCGGTCTCCGGCGCCGTTCCCGACGTGTCCGGCGGGCCGGATTACCAGCTGACCGTCAGCTCGATGTTCGTTCCGAACCCCGAGCGGCGGATCACGCGAAAGACGTACGTGCCCGGCGGGAGAGGCTCGTACGAGGCCTTGCAGTACCACGACCCCGCCGCTCCGTCGCATCTGGTGGTGTTCGTGTCGATCAGCGGACCGCCCTTCGGCGCATGGGCGCCGAGCAGACGGAGCTGGGTGCGGCCGACGGTCCGCGTCCGCAGGAGCACCGAGAACGACGCGTGCTTGCGGACGACGACGCCGACCTGGACGGAGCTCCCCGCGGCGACGTACTGCTCGAGATGCACCGACCCGGCTCGGCCGAGCGCCGGCAGTGCAAGGACAAGCGCACACGCGAGCGAGGCGAGGAGGACGACGCGTCTCACCGGACGGACTCTATGCCGCCGGTGCGCCGCGCGCAGGCAGCACGGCGAGCCCCTCGTCGAGCGCGACCACCCGCACGCGCGCGCCGTAGTGCCGGGCGAGCGCGTCCTCGGTGAGCACGGCGGCGGGAGCCCCGTCCGCGACCACCTGGCCGGCGTCGAGCAGGAGCACGCGGTCCGCGGACTGCGCAGCGAGCGTCAGGTCGAGCATCGCGGCGACGAGGGTGAGTCCGCCTTCCTCGCGAAGGATGTCGAGCAGGTCGAGCGCCTGCTGCTGGTGGCCGATGTCGAGCGACGCGGTCGGCTCGTCGAGGAGCACGATCGACGCCTCCTGTGCGAGGGCGCGCGCGACCACGGCGCGCTGCCGCTCGCCGCCCGAGAGCGTGCCGAGCGTCCGCTCCGCGAGCTCCTCGAGGTCGAGTCGGGCGAGGGCGCGGGCCGCCGCCTCCCGGTCGGGCTCTCCTTCCCGCGCGAGTGGGCGAAGGTACGGCGTCCGCCCCATCAGCACGTACTCGCCGACGGTCAGCCAGGGCGGCGTGCGGGGCTCCTGCGGGACGAGGGCGAGACGCTGCGCGCGCTCCCTCCTCCCGAGCGCGTCGAGGCGAGTCCCCTGGAGCGAGACCGTTCCGCCGCAAGGCAGGAGGCCCGCAACCGCGCGCAGCAGCGACGTCTTGCCCGCGCCGTTCGGGCCGATCAGCACGACCCACTCCCCCTCCTCGATGTCGGCGGTGACGCCGCGCACGACCTCGCGGCCGCCGAGGCGGACGGTCACGCCGTCGAGCGAGATCGCGCTCACGCCCTCGCACCCCGCGTCCGCAGCACGAGCGCGAACGCCGGTGCGCCGAAGAGCGCCGTGACGACGCCGATCGGCACCTCCGCCGGCGAGAGCGCCGTCCGGGCGATCACGTCGCAGAGCACGAGGAAGCCTGCGCCGACGACGAACGACAGCGGGAGCAAGCCGCGGTACGACGTGCCGACGACGAGCCGCACGGCATGCGGGACGATGATCCCGACGAAGGCGATCAGTCCGCTGATCGCAACCGCGGCGGCCGTGCCGACCGTGGCCGCCACGACGAGCGCCAGCCGCACGCGGCGGACGTGGACTCCGAGGCTCTCCGCCTCGAGGTCGCCGAGACTGAGCACGTCGACGACCCGGCGCAGCACGATGATCACGGTGGTCGCCACGAGGACGTACGGCGCGAGCGTCCGCACGTCCGTCCAGCCGGTGTTCGGCAGGCTGCCGAGGATCCAGGCGGTGATCTCCTGCAGCGTGTCCGTGTTGCGCTGCTGGACGAAGGTCTGGAGCGCCGTGAAGAAGCTCGCGACGGTCACGCCCGCGAGCACGAGCGTCGCCGAGTCCCGCTCTCGGCCGGCGGCGCGTCCGATCCCGTAGGCGATCACGACGGCCGCCGCGCCGCCGAGGAAGGCGGCGACCGGCAGAAGCTGGTGGCCCGAGAGCGCGTCGGGCAGATACGCGATCGCCAGCGTCGCGCCGAGGCCGGCGCCCGCGGCGACGCCGAGCAGATACGGGTCGGCGAGCGGGTTGTGGAAGACGCCCTGGTACGTCGCCCCCGCGATGGCGAGCATTCCGCCGACGAGCGCGGCAAGCAGGACGCGGGGGACGCGCAGGTCCCAGAGGATCGACTCCTGCGTCGGACTCAGCGGGGAGTCGACTCCGGGGACACCCAGCTTCGCGAGCACCGAGCGCAGCGCGTCGCCGACCCCGATGTGGACGGGGCCGGCGACGATGCCGATCAGGAGGGCGAGCACCAGGAAGGCGACCGCCGCGAGGGCCCAGCGGGGCGTGACTCCGCGCACGCGGACGGCGCGGGCCGGTGCGGCGGCCGCCTCCACGGCTCACTGGCTCCCGAGGCGGAGGAGCGCGGTGCCGACCGCGCGCACGAGGTTCACGAGGCGCGGGCCCCAGCGCGAGGCGATCGAGTCGTCCAGCCGGACGATCGACCCGCTCCGCACGGCCGCGACGCGGCTCCACCCCGGCCGCGACCCGACCGTCTGGGCCGTCTGCGCGCAGCAGACCGTGTCGGCCAGGACGATCAGGTCCGGGTTCGCCGAGACGACGTACTCGGCCGACAGCTGCGGGTAGTCCGAGCCGCCCGCGGCCGCGTCCGCGATGTTCTTCAGGCCGAACATCGCGTAGACGCGCCCGACGAACGTCGTCGACGTCACCGAGAACAGGTTCTGGTCGAGCTCGTGGTACACGCTGGCCGTCGTCGCCTTCGCCCGCACCTTGTCGAGGATCGACCGGATCTGCCGCGTCATCCGACCGACGAGCGCGTTTGCCTCGCTCGCATGGCCGGTGACCTTGCCGAGCTGGCGGATCTGCCGGTACGCGGCCGGCAGGGTCGGCGCGGCGTTCTGGAACACGACGGGGATCCCGAGCCGGCCCAAGGCGCCCGAGAGCCCCTTCGGGTCGAACGCGATCACGACCAGGTCGGGCTTGAGCGCCGCGATCGCCTCGACGTTGGGCGTGAAGCCGGAGAGCGACGAGTGCGGGGCGCGCTTCGGGTAGTCGGACTGGTCGTCGACGGCGACGACCTGCTCGCCGGCGCCGATCGCGAAGAGCGTCTCGGTCGCCGTCGGCGAGAGCGAGACGATGCGTGACGGCCGCTTGCGGATCGTGACCTTGCCGTTGTCGACCGTGACCGTGGCCGGGAACGGCTTCGCCGCGCCGGCCTTCGGGGCCGCGAGCGACGGGGCTGCGAGCGCCAGCGCAAGGACGGCGAGCGCCGCCGCGAGGGCAATACGACGGGACATGGCGTGCTTCTCCTTCTCCCTTCCGCGAGGGGGTCGAGGCGTCGGAGAGCGGCAGGTCTTCTGACTCGGGGCACCCCCTCCCGCCGCCTTCCCGGCCTCGCGGCCAGTGGCGTCGGTGGCGGGAGAGCATCTCCCCTCACAGCGGCGGGACCGTCCCGGACTTGCACCGGAGTTCCCTCACCGCGCTCCTCTTGGGTGGCGCGAGCCTACCATTCGGCGGTGTCGACACAGGTCGCGACGACAAGGCGCTCGGCGCTCACCCTCTGGCTGCCGGTGGTCGTCTGGGCCGCGGTCATCTTCGCCTTCTCGTCCGTGCCCAGCCTCGGCACCGGGCTCGGGACGTGGGACCTCGTCCTGCGCAAGCTCGCACACCTCTCCGAGTACGCGTTCCTCGGCCTGCTGCTCGCGCGCGCCGTCCGCCGGCCGGCGCTCGCGGTCGGGCTCGCGGCTGCATACGCCGTGACCGACGAGATCCACCAGACGTTCGTCCAGGGGCGTCACGGGGCGCCGCTCGACGTGGCGATCGACACCCTGGGCGCGCTCGTCGGCGTCCTCGTCTGGAGCCGCTGGAGCCGGAGCCGCCGCGGATGACCGCGCTGATGCTCGACCTCGACGGCGTCCTCGGGGACACCCGCCCGTTGTGGGCCGACTGGCTCGCGGACACGAGCCGCGTGCTCGGGCTCGATCCGGCCACGCTGCCCGACGACCGCGGCGAGGCCGCCGAGGCCCTCGACGAGCGCGCGGGGAACTGGCGCGTGCTGCTCGCCCGCTACGCCGCCGACCGGGCGCCGGTGTACCTCCGTCCGGATGCCGGGGTCAGCGCCGCGCTGCGTCGGCTCGGCTCCGCCGGCGTCCGCCTGGGAGTGTTCACCGACGCCCCGGCCGAGCTGACGGAGGTCGCGCTCGCCCAGCTCGGCGCCGCACGGCGGGTCGAGGCGGTCGAGAGCGGCGTCGGCGCGGCGACCCGGCTGCGCGAGCGGCTCGGGCCCGAGGCGGAGCTCGTCGCGACCCGGGCGGCGCTGCTCGAGCGGACGACCGGACCCTAGAATCGAGGGAGATGGAGCGAGGCGACGTCCCGGACCGGCAGCTCGACGCGCTGCTCGAGCGGCTCGACCGCATCGCCGACCGGCTCGAGCGGATCGACGCGCGGCTCGAGGCGCAGGAGGGCTTCGTCCAGGTCACCCGCGAGCTGCGGGCGCTGACCGACTCGCTCAACGCCGTCGCCTACGCCGCGCTCGGCCAGTCGCCGAGAGTCAGGCGCCGGGCGGGCTGAGGCCCGGACGCCGGCAGAGCCGGGCGGTCCGCTTCAGCGCTCGCAGGCTGGTCAGCGGGCTAGCCTGCGATGCGCGACACCGTGCCGCTCTGAGAGACCGTGTAGAGCTGGACGCCGTTGAGGCTCTCGCCGAACGACGTCAGCTCGGGCACGCGGATCGGCTCGACGCGCAGCGCACCGCCCGCCGCGGGGATGCTCCAGATCGTGCCGCTGCAGTAGTCGCCGAAGACGTAGCGGCCCCGGAGCCGCGGGATCGCGTTCCCGCGGTAGACGTAGCCGCCGGTGACGGAGCAGCCGTCGTCGTGCGAGTACTCCGCGACCGGCTGGACGAGGCGGCCCGGCCCGAGCGCCTTGTTCTCGAAGCTCGAGCGCCCCTCGTAGACGTCCCAGCCGAAGTTGACGAGGCCGGTGGTACCGCGCGGCAGGTGGTCGATCTCCTCGACCGCGCCCTGGCCGACGTCGCCGATCCAGAGGTCCTTCGTCTTCCGGTCGAAGCTGAACCGCCACGGGTTGCGCAGGCCGATCGCGACGATCTCCGGCGTCGGGGTCGCCTGGCGCACGTCGAGCCGGAGCAGCTTCCCGAGTAGGCTGTCGGGGTTCTGGGCGCGGTTCTCCGGGTCGCCGCCTGCGCCGCCGTCGCCCATCCCGAGCCAGAGCTTGCCGTCGGGCCCGAAGACGACGTTGCCGCCGTTGTGGTTCGAGTACGGCTGGTCGATGCGCAGCACCTGCTGCGCGCTGGCCGGCAGCGCGCGGCCGTTGCGGGCGCGATAGCGGACGACCTTCGTCGCGCCGTCCGGGCGCGCCGTGTAGTTCACGTAGAAGGTGCGGTCGCGCGCGTACTGCGGTGAGAACGCGAGTCCGAGGAGGCCCTGCTCGCCGCCGTAGGCGACGAGCGGGCGGATGTCGAGAAACGGACGCGCCCGCACGCGGCCGCGTTCCACGATCCGGATCCGGCCCGGCTGCTCGACGACGTACAGGCGGCCGGGCTCGCCCGGCGCCTGCGTCACGAGGACGGGGCTCGCAAGACCCCGGGCGACCGGGACGAGCCGGAACGCCGAGCTCGACGCGCTCGCGTCGCCCACCGCGACGGACCCGCAGACGACCGCGAGGAGGAGCGCGACGCGGGTCACGTCACGAGGATAGCCAGCGCTGCTCTCCGTCCGGCCCGCGGCGCCGGATGGTTGATCGAGAATCAGCGCGAACCGGCCCCCGACGGTCACGCGGATTTCCGATCAACCATCTAGGCTCCGGCCCGCAATGCGGATCGTGATCGTGGGGGCAGGCCAGGTCGGCTCGACGATCGTCGAGGCGCTGCATGCCGAGCACGACCTCAGCGTGATCGACGTGGCGCGCGAGCGCCTCGAGGCGCTCGCGTACCGCTTCGACGTGCGCACGATCGAGGCGAACGGCGCGAGCCGCAAGGCCCTGCAGGACGCGGGGATCGACAAGGCGGACCTGTTCATCGCCTGCACGTCGCGCGACGAGGTGAACCTGGTCGCCTGCACGTTCGCCCGGCTCGAGGCGCCGAAGGCTACGACCGTGATCCGGACCTCCAACGTCGAGTACATCCAGCTCTGGCGGGCGGGCAGGCTCGACGTCGACTTCGCGGTCTCCTCGGAGCTCGAGACCGCGCACGCCGTCTCCCGCTCGATCGGGATGCCCGCCGCGAGGCAGACGGACGTGTTCGCGCGCGGTCAGGTGCAGATCGTCGAGTTCGACGTCCCGGAAGGCGCCGATCCGACGGTGGTCGGCCTCTCGCTGCGCGAGGCCCGCCTTCCGGACGACTCGCGCGTGCTCGGGGTCATCCGGGGCGAGTCCGTGACCCTGCCCCGCGGCGGCGAGGTGATCGAGGAAGGCGACCGGATCGTCGTGATCGGCTCTCCGCAAGCGGCACGGGCGTGGGCGACGCTGCTCGCTCCCGGGGCGGGCACCGTCGAGGACGTCGTGGTGTACGGCGGCGGCCAGATTGGCACCGCGATCGCCAGAATGCTCCACGCGCAGCGGATCGGCGTGCGGCTGATCGAGCCCGACAAGGAGCGCGCGCGGGAGGTCGCGGAGGAGCTGCCCGGCTGCCGCGTCTACAACACGTCGGGCGTCGACCCCGACTTCCTCGCACGCGAGCGCATCGGCCAGGCCCAGGCCGGCGTATTCGCGATGAAGGAGGACGCGAAGAACCACTACGCGGCGACGCTGGCCCGCGTGCACGGGATGCCGTTCACGATCGCGGTCGTCCACGACGCGATCTCGACGGAGGTCTACGAGCGCTCGGGCGTCGACGTCACCGTCAACCCACGCGGCGTCACGGCGGAGGAGATCGTGCGCTTCGCGCACGACCCGCGAACCCAGCAGGTGACGATGCTCGAGGGCGACCGCTACGAGGTGCTCGACATCACGACACAGCCGACGAGCGAGTACGTCGGCCTCCGGTTCCGCGACATGCCGATCCGCGGCGCCATGATCGGCGCGATCGTCAGGGAAGGCACCGCCGTCTTCCCGCGGGGCGACGACGTGCTGGAGGCTGGTGACCGCGTGATCGTCTTCACCGAGACCTCGCGCGTGCCCGACGTCGAGAAGGTTCTGTGAGCCCCACCCGTGCGGGGACGCTCGCGGGCGGCGAGCGGCGGATCGCGCCTGCCCGCAGGACGGCGGTGGACATCCGCGGCTCGCTCGCGCTCGTCGGCCTGCTGCTCAAGTACCTGTCGCTCTCCGCGCTCGTTCCGGCCGCCTTCGCCGTCGGCTACGGCGAGTCCGTGCTGCCCTTCGTCGTGACGGCCGTGCTGGGGTTCGTCGCGGGCTGGGGGCTCGAGCGCAGGCTCGGCGGCGCGACCCGGATCGGCTTCCGTGAGGGCTACCTCGTCGTCGCGCTGACATGGGTGGCAGCTGCGCTGTACGGGGCGCTGCCGTTCGTGCTCAGCGGCGACCCGCAGCTCGACCGGCCGCTCGACGCCATCTTCGAGTCGATGTCCGGGTTCACCGCCACGGGCGCGACCGTCGTCACGGACGTCGACGCGGTAGACCGCTCGCTGTTGATGTGGCGGCAGTTCTCACAATGGCTCGGCGGCATGGGCATCATCGTCCTCGCGCTCGCCGTCCTCCCGCGACTGCGGGTCGGAGGCCGGCAGCTGCTCGAGTCGGAGCTCCCCGGGCCGGAGATCGACCAGCTCGCCGACCGGATCCGCGACACCGCGCGGCGGCTATGGCTCCTGTACGTCGCGCTGACGGCGCTCCTCTTCGTGCTACTGACGGCGATCGGCTTCCTCGGCGACGAGGCGCTCGACCCGTTCCAGGCACTCGCACACGCCCTGGCGACGATGCCCACCGGCGGCTTCTCGACCGAGCCGAACTCCGTCGCCGCGTTCGGCGCGGCGGCGCAGTGGGTCATCGCGGTGTTCATGATCGTCGCCGGCGTCAACTACGCGCTCCTGTACGTCGCCTTCGTGCGGCGGCGGCCGCTCTCCCTCCTCGGCGACGAGGAGCTGCGTGTGTACCTGGGGCTGCTCGCGCTCGGCGCGGTGGCGGTCACCACGGAGCTCTGGAACGAGGGCTTCTCCTCGGGCGAGCAGGCAATCCGGGACGGGGTCTTCCAGTCGGCCTCGATCATGACGACGACCGGGTTTTCCTCCGTCGACTTCGTCGGGTGGCCGACGCTCGCGCTGATGACGCTCGTCGCGCTGATGTTCGTCGGCGCGTGCGCGGGGTCGACGAGCGGGTCGATCAAGGTGGTGCGCCACCTGTTGCTCGGGAAGTCGCTGCGACGCGAGCTCCGCCAGACCGTCCATCCGGAGGAGGTCGTCCCGATCCGCCTGAACGGGCGTCCGCTCGACGAGCGCACGCTGCGGGCGGCGACGGCGTTCATCCTCCTCTACGTCGGGATCTTCGTGGTCGGTGCCGGGGTGATCGCGGTGGACGCCGCCTGGCAGGGCCCGAACATCTCGCCGCTCGACGCGATCGCCGCCTCGGCGACCATGGTCGGCAACGTGGGACCCGGTCTCGGGATCTCGGGCCCGACGGGGAGCTTCGCCGGCTACAGCGACGTGTCGACCGTCACGATGACGATCCTCATGTGGCTCGGCCGACTCGAGGTGATCCCGGTGCTGGTGCTCGCGACGCGTCGCTACTGGCGCGTCTAGCCCACCAGGGCCTGACGGAGGCGGTCCTCGAGCCCCGGCTTGAGGATCGCGATCACCTGGTCGCCCGGGCGGATCACCGTGTCGAGCCCGGCCACCTCGGCGACGCCGTTCCGCGTGATCGAGACGAGCCGGACGTCGTCCGGGAGCGAGAGGCCCGCCACGCGCTTGCCCGCGGCGGGCGCCTCGGGCGAGACCTGCAGCTCGACGACCTCGAGCCCTTCGCGCCGCAGCTCGAGGAGCTTCACGAGCCCGTGCTCGGGCACCTCGTGCTCCACGAGGCCGAGCAGCCCTGAGGTCGCGCACAGCGTGCGGGTCACTCCGAGCAGGTCGAAGTGCGCCTGGTTTCGCGGGTCGTTGACGCGGGCGACCACCTTCGGCACCTGGTAGCCGTCCTGCGCGATCTGCGCGATGACGATGTTGTCCTCGTCGTCTCCGGTGACCGCGACCACGAGGTCCGGCGGACGCGCGATGCCCGCCCGCTCGAGCACGAAGATCTCGGTGGCGTCTCCCGCGAGCACGACGGGGCCGAGCTCGGCCTCGAGCTGCTCGAAGCGGTCGCGACGCTGCTCGACGAGCGTCACCTCGTGCCCCATGGCCAAGAGCGACCGCGTGATGTTGGCGCCGACCTTCCCGCCGCCTGCGACGATCGCGTACATCAGACGGGGGTCACCTCGCACGAGCGGACGACGTCGGTGAGCGTCGCGATCGCCGTCTGCGTCGGGCACACCGTGCGGAGGCCGCGCTCCGCGTAGAACGCGGCCCGGCGCGGGTCGAGCACCCGCACGACGACGCAGCCGTTGTCGTAGCGCCGCTGGATCACCTGGCCCACCACGACGTTCGTGTTGTCGCCGTTCGTCGCGACCACCGCGGCGTCCGCGTCTGCGATCCCGGCGCGCTCCAGGACGCCCGTGTCCATCCCGTGCCCGACGACGAACCCGCCGCGCCACTCGCCCAGCCGGGCGAGCGCACCCTCGTCCTCGTCGATGCAGGTCACGTCCCACCCCTGCTCGGCGAGTTGCTTCGCGACGCCGGATCCGACCCGGCCGCATCCCACGATCACGACCTTCATACCGTTGAGGGTACTTGACGGTTCACGCCTGCTCGAAGACGCCTTCGGGGAACGCGACGACGAGCACCTCGCAGTGCGCGTGCTTGAGCACGTGGTCGACCGTCGGCGAGAAGAATCGCGACTGCCGGCGCCAGCGCGGCGACGAGCCGAGCACGATCAGGTCCACGTGCCGGCGCTCGGCCTCCTCGACGATCGCGTGACCGATCGAGCGGGCGTGCACCGCGTCCGCGTGCACCTCGACCTCGTTCTCCTCGCCCAGCGCCTGGGCCTCCGCGATCGAGTCGGCCGCGGCGCGCGCTACCTCGGCCGGCAGCGGCGCGTCCAGGGCGCGCTCCCGCGGGACCTGGACGACGGTGATCGCCTCGACCCGCGCGCCACGTTCCTTCGCGAGAGCGATCGCGGTCGCGACCATCTCCTCGCCGATCACGCCGAGCTTCATCGGGACGAGGATCCGCTTGAAGGTCGCCCCGGTCGGCAGGGCGATCCGCGGGTCGACGTCCTGGAGCATCCCGATCCGCGCGCGTGTCCTCGTCAGCCCGTAGACCACGAGCCCGATCCCGATCCACGCGGGCCCCGCGTAGCGCGCCGACTCGTGGGTGACGAGCGCGATGACGAACACCGCGGCCGTCAACGGCGCCCCGACGAGGGCCGGGAGCGGCACGTCTACCCCGCGGAGCCGCACGTCCGGCCTGGCCCGGAACGGGCGCCCGAGGTCGGGCTCGCGCCGCCGCAGCCTGATTACGGCGAGCTGCGCGAGCGTGAACGCGAGCAGCACGCCGAACGAGTATGTGCCCGCCAGGAAGCGCGCTTCGTCCTCGACCGGCGCCGCGACGAGCAGCACGCAGATCGCGATGACCGAGATCAGGGCGATCGCCTCGCGCGAGACGAGCGTCTTCCGCTCGAGGCGACCGAGCTCGCGCGGCAGCATCCCGTGGGTGCCCATCGAGTGGGCGAGGCGCGCGCAGCCCGAGATCGACGTCGTCACGGCCATCATCAGGATCAGGGCGGCGGAGAGCCCGACGGCGACCCGTAACACGTCCACGATCGCGGCGGGGAGCTGCGCGTCGAAGGCGGTCACGATCCCGACGAGCGGCGCCTCGAGCCACTGGTCGCCCAGCTCGGTCGTGCCGTCCGTCGCGGGAAAGGCCGTCACGCCGACGACGGCGACCAGCACGGTCAGGACGACGACGAGGCCGATCGCGGTGAAGAGGGAGCGCGGGAGCGTCCGGCCCGGTTCGCGCGCCTCCTCGGCGAGGTTCGCGACGGTCTCGAGCCCCGTGTACGCGACGAAGCCGAGCGGGATCGCGTACACGACGTCGTCGAGCCAGTCCTGCCCCGGCGCGAGCGTGAAGCCGTTCGTCAGGACCTCGGGCGAGAACACGAGCGCGAGGCCGAGGATCACGATCAGCGACTGCACGGCGAGGTCGAGCAGCGCCACCACGAGCGCCGGGGTGTGGAGCCGGCTCCTACGGGCGAGCCGGACGGTGGCGACGAGCGCGATCGCCGCGACCGCGGTGACCGTGTCCCACGGCGCGTCGCGCAGCGTCTCGATCTCGAGAGCCGCGCCGAGATAGTGCGGCAGGAAGAGCGCGGAGAGCGCGATCACGATCAGGTAGTCGAGGAACAGCGCCCACCCGGTGACGAACCCGATCAGGTTGTTGAACGCGCGGCGGGTGAACGTCTCCGCGCCGCCCGTCTCGGGCATCGCCGCGGTGCCCTCAGCATACGACAGCGCGACGAGGAGGAACAGGAGACCGGTGATCGCGAGCACGATCGGCGTGAGCCCGAGCGCCGCGCCCGCGACGATCCCGAGCGCGACGTAGATCGACGCGCCGATCTCGCCGTACGCGATGGCGAAGAGCGCCGGGGCGTCGAGCGCGCGCTCGAACCCGCGGATCTTGCGGGCCACTACCCGCCCCGCTTCCGCTCGAGCTGGATGCGCGCGACACCGAGCGCGACGAACAGCCCGCCGAGCACGTACCCGATGACGCCACCGCCGTGCACGGCGGTCACGACGAGCAGCGCGACGCCCAGCCCGACGAAGACGACCGAGAACGCCACGACGGCGCGGCGGTACCACCTCATCGCGGACCGCCGTTCCCCGACGCTGCGATCATCACCCGGCAGGGCGCCCGACGCAGGACGCGGTCGACGGTCGTCCCGAACACCCCTCGCCGGCGGTCGACGAGCGTCTTGCGCGGCGAGCCGAGCACGATGATCTCCGCCCCGCGCCGCGATGCCTCCCGCACGATCTCCGTCGAGGCGTTCCGCCCGCGGACGAGTCGGCCGACGACCTTGACCCCGTACGTGTCGCCGATCGCGATCGCCTCGTCCAGCTCGTCGTTCGCCCGGTACTCCTCAGCCTCGAGCCGGGTCGTATCCAGCGGGAGGTCGAGCGGCACCTCGATCACGCTCAGCGCGACGATCTGCGCCCGCCGTTCCGCCGCGAGGCGGCAGGCCAGGTCGAGCGCGTCGTCCGACGGGCGCCCGGGCACGATCGGCACGACGATCCGTCGGTATTCGAGCGCCAGCGCCGCACCGAACGCCGGCGGCGCCTTCACGGTCTCTCCGAGCGGGAGCCGTAGGACGCGCCTGCGGTAGACGGTGTAGCCGATCACGCCGGCGACGAGCCACCCGAGCCCCACCCAGCGTGTCGTTGCGTCCTGGACGACGATCACGAGGAACGAGATCCCCGTCGCGAGCGCGCCGACGATCGCGAACACCGGCCAGTCGACGCCGGCTACCGTGAGGTTGCCACGGGATCGGTACGGCGGCGCCTCTGCCTTCGACCGGTCGTCCATCCGCAGCCGGACGAGCGAGACGTGCGCGATCGTGAACGACAGCGTCGCGCCGAGCGAGTACAGCGTCCCGACGAACGTCACGTCGCCCGGCAGGAGGATCAGGATCGGCCCGATCCCGGCGAAGATCACGAGCGCGAGCCACGGCGTCTTGAACCGCGGGTGCAGCCGCCGGAAGACGAGCGGCAGCTGGCGGTAGCTCGCCATCGAGTACGTGATCCGTGAGGCTCCGATCACGCCGGCGTTCGTCGCGACGAAGAGGATCGTCGCAGCGAGGATCCCGACGTAGACCTCGAGCCCGGTGAGCAACCCGCCTTCGACCCCGATGTTCTTCACGACGCCGAGGATCGGGTCGTTCGAATAGCCGCCGTCCTCCGGCGGGAGCGCGAGCAGCGTCGTGTACTCGCCGTCGATCAGCTTCACGGGGAGCGCCGAGAGCGCCACCGCGGGCAGCGTGAAGTAGATGGCGAAGACCGCGAGTGCGACGAGCTTGTAGGCGTTCGGCACGGTGCGGACGGGGTCGCGTGCCTCCTCGGCGAGGTTCGACACCGTCTCCACGCCCGTGTACGCCAGCATGGCGACCGGAATCGAGATCGCGAGGCTCGACCAGGTCGGAGCGACTCCCCAGTGGACGTTCGAGGTCAGGATCTCCGGGCTGAAGACGAGCGCGAAGCCGAGGACCACGAGCAGCAGCTGGGTGGCGAAGTCGACCACCGCGAGCGTGATCGAGAGCCGCGCGGCCTCGGTGACGCCAACGACGTTGAGCGAGACGAGCGCGACGATCACGATCGCCCCGCCGACGATGTCCCAGGGATTCGTGCGCAACGGCTCCCAGAAGATCGAGAGGTAGTGGGGCACGAAGAACGCCGAGACGGCGACGGTGACGACGTACACCAGCATCTGCGACCAGCCCGCGACGAAGCTCACGACCTCGTCGAACGCGTGCCGGGCGAAGCTCGCGGAGCCACCCGCCTCCGGGAATCGCGCGGTTCCTTCCGCGTACGTCGCCGCGGTCATCGCGAACACCGCCCCCGCCACCACGAACACGACCGGCGTGAGCCCGAGCGCATAGACGGCGGTCAGCCCGAGCGCGTAGTAGATCGACGAGCCGACGTTCCCGTAGGCGGTCGCGAAGAGCGCGGGTGTCCCGAGTACACGCTCCATGCGAACCTCGCGCCGCCGTCTCGTCCCGGGCACCGCCGCATACTAGGTGGGGGAAACCATGTTTCGAGCGTGGGGGAAACCATGTTTCCCCCACGAACCCCCTTCTTCAGCGGCACGGATCACCCTGGCCTGGCCTCCCGGCCGGCAAAGCCGGCCTCCGGCCACGCGGACGGCATTCACGGGCGACCGTTATCGGACGTGTGTGGCGGAACCGCTGCCGTTGCGGCCGAAGGGCGATTCATTCGCCCGAAAGGCCAACCGCCCGTCGAGAGTTGCTCTCCTGAAGAAGGGGGCTGGCGGGGGAAACATGGTTTCCCCCGCCCTCTCCTAGCCGTGAATGGAGGCGATCAGGGGGATGATGAGGATCGCGACGATGTTCGCGATCTTGATCATCGGGTTGATCGCCGGGCCCGCCGTGTCCTTGTACGGGTCGCCGACGGTGTCGCCGGTGACGGCGGCGGCGTGGGCGTCGGAGCCCTTCCCCCCGTAAGCGCCGTCCTCGATCAGCTTCTTCGCGTTGTCCCAGGCACCGCCGCCGGAGGTCATCGCGATCGCGAGGAAGATGCCGGTCACGATCGTCCCGATCAAGAGGCCGCCGAGCATCTCCGGCTTGATGATCCCGACGACGATCGGAAACAACACCGGCACGAGCGCGGGCGCGAGCATGCTCTTGATCGCGGAGCCCGTGACGATCGAGATCGACGTTGCGTAGTCGGGACGCGAGGTGCCCTCCATGATGCCCGGGTCCTCCCGGAACTGGCGTCGCACCTCCTCGACCACCTCGCCGCCGACGCGGCCGACGGCGGTCATCGCCATCGAGGCGAAGAGGAACGGCATCAGGCCGCCGACGAAGAGGCCGGCGATCACCCACGGGTTCTCGAGGTCGAAGCTGACGCCGAGGCCCTCGTCGGCGAGACGGCGGACGTACTCGTCGAAGAGGATCAGCGCGGCGAGGCCCGCCGACCCGATCGCGTAGCCCTTCGTGACGGCCTTCGTCGTGTTGCCGACCGCGTCGAGCGGATCGGTCACGCCGCGCACCGATTCCGGCATGTCCGCCATCTCGGCGATGCCGCCCGCGTTGTCCGTGACGGGCCCGTACGCGTCGAGTGCGACGATCAGGCCGGTCATCGAGAGCTGCGCCATCACTGCGACGCCGATGCCGAAGATCGACTGGTCGGCCGCGTAGTACGAGCCGACGATCCCGGCGGCGATCACGAGCACCGGAGCGGCGGTCGCCTGCATCCCGTACGCGAGCCCGGCGATGATGTTGGTCGCGTGGCCCGTCTGCGAGGCCTCGGCGATCTTCTTCACCGGGTGCCAGCGCGAGCCCGTGTAGTACTCGGTGATCGCGACGAGCAGGAACGTCACCGCGAGGCCGATCAGCGCAGGCACGTACAGCTGCCAGAACGAGAAGCGGTCGCCGTCGAACGCGGTCGTCACCGGGATGAAGCCGAGCGCCGAGAGCAGGGAGGCGACGATCACGCTCTTGTAGAGCGCATTGATGATCGCGTTCTCGCCGCGGCCGATCCAGGCGAAGAACGTCCCGATCACGGACGCGAGGATCGAGATCCCGCCCAGGGCGAGCGGGTAGAGCCAGAGCTGGCCGGACGGGAACGCGGTGCCGAGCAGCATCACGGCCACGGCGGTCACCGCGTACGTCTCGAACAGGTCGGCGGCCATACCTGCGCAGTCGCCGACGTTGTCGCCGACGTTGTCGGCGATCACGGCGGGGTTGCGCGGGTCGTCCTCGGGGATGCCCGCCTCGATCTTCCCCACGAGGTCCGCGCCCACGTCGGCGGCCTTCGTGAAGATGCCGCCGCCGAGCCGCGCGAAGACCGAGATCAGCGAGCCGCCGAACGCGAGCCCGACGAGGTCGTCGACCGCGGACTCGGGGCTGTTGCCGATCCAGTCGGTGAGGATCCAGTAGTAGCCCGCCACGCCGAGAAGCCCTAGCCCGACGACGAGGAGGCCCGTGACCGACCCGGCGCGGAACGCGACCCGGAACGCCGGCGCGATGCCCTCACGGGCGGCCTCGGCCGTGCGCACGTTCGAGCGCACGGCGACGTTCATGCCGATGAAGCCGGCGGCCGCGGACAGCGTGGCGCCGAACAGGAAGCCGATCGCAGTCCCCCAGCCCAGCTTGTCGTAGAAGCCGAGCAGCAGGAACGGCACGACGGCGACGGCCGCGATCGTCGTGTACTGCTTGCGGAGATACGCGGCCGCGCCCTCCTGGACGGCGCGGGAGATCTCCTGCATCCGCTCGTTGCCCGCCGGCTGCGAGAGCAGCCACCAGGTCAGGTAGACGCCGTACAGGATCGCGACGCCC
>DASSJV010000098.1:0-21118 GCA_035691005.1 Gaiella sp.
CGCCGGCATGTCGGAGGCCGGGTCGCCGTGCGACAGCGTTCCGCCGAGCGTGCCGTAGTGCCGCACCGGCGGGTCGCCGATCTGGCCGGCCGTGAACGAGACGATCGGGCAGTGCTCCTGGAGCAGCGGGTCGGCCGCGACGGCCGCATGGCGGGTGAGAGCGCCGATCGCGACATGCGTCCCGGCGTCCTTCACGTGGGCGAGGTCGGCCAGCCGGCCGATGTCGACGAGCTTCGCCGGGCGCGCGATGCGCAGCTTCATCGCGGGGATCAGCGAGTGCCCGCCCGCGAGCAGCTTCGTGTCTCCTCCACCCTGGCCGAGCAGCTCGACGGCGTGGTCGACGCTCTCGGCGACGTCGTAGTCGAACGCTGCGGGGATCACGACCTCGCCTCCTCGATCGCGCGCCAGACACGCTCGGGCGTGGCCGGCATCTGGATGTCCTTCACGCCGAGGTGCGAGAGGGCGTCGAGCACCGCGTTGATCACCGCCGGCGCGGCCGCGATCGTGCCGGTCTCCCCCACGCCCTTCACCCCGAGCGGGTTCGTCGGGCTCGGGCTCTCGGTCCGCTCGAGCTCGAAGGACGGCAGCTCGGCGGCGGACGGCACGAGGTACGTCATCAGGTTCACGGTCTGGAGGTTCCCCTCCTCGTCGTACAGGCCCTCCTCGTAGAGCGCGGTCGAGATGCCCTGCGTGATCCCGCCGTGCACCTGGCCGTCGACGATCGTCGGGTTCACGACCGTGCCCACGTCGTCGACCGCGACGTACCGCACGAGGCGGGTGTCGCCGGTCTCGGTGTCGACCTCGACGACGGCCGCGTGCGCGCCCGCGGGCCACGAGAAGTTCGGCGGGTCGTAGACCGCCGTCGCCTCGAGCCCCGGCTCCATGCCGTCGGGCAGGTCGTGCGCGGCCCACGCGCCGAACGCGACCGACGCGAGCGTCGCCTCCTTGTCCGGCGAGCCCTTGACCGTGAACGTGCCGTCCGCGAACTCGAGATCGTCGGGCGACACCTCGAGCTGGTGCGCGACGACCTGTCGCGCCTTGTCGATCACCTTCTGGGCGGCGTGGTACAGCGCGACGCCGCCGACGGGGAGGCTGCGGCTCCCGTACGTGTCCATGCCGATCGAGGAGATCGACGTGTCGCCGTGCAGCACCTCCACCGCGTCGATGTCGCAGCCGAGCTGGTCGGCCACGATCTGCGCCCAGGCGGTCTCGTGGCTCTGGCCGTGCGGAGACGTGCCGGTGATCACCTGGATCGAGCCCGTCGGGAGGCAGCGGATCGTGGCGGTGTCCCAGCCGCCCGCGGCGTAACGGATCGCGCCGAGGATCCTGGAGGGCGCGAGGCCGCACATCTCGTTGTAAGTCGAGAAGCCGACGCCCAGCTGCTTCGGCGTCCCGTTCTCGCGCCGTTGTGCCTGCTCCGCGCGCAGGCCGTCGAGGTCGAGCAGCTCGAGCAGCTTGTCGAGCGACGCGACGTAGTCGCCGGAGTCGATCGTCAGCCCGGAGCCCATGGTCGCGGGGAACTCCTTGATGAAGTTCTTCCGGCGGAGCTCGAGCTTGTCCATCCCGAGCTCCTCGGCGAGCGCGTCCATCGTGCGCTCGATCACGTACGTCGCCTCCGGTCGGCCGGCGCCGCGGTACGCATCGGTCGGGGTCGTGTTCGTGAACACGCCGGTGAACTCGACGCTGTAGTTCGGGATCGCGTACGGCCCGGAGTAGATCCAGGCGCCGAGCAGCGGGATGCCGGGCGTGACGAGCTGGAGGTAGGCGCCCATGGCCGCCTTCACGCGCGCACGGCAGTGGGTGATCGTGCCGTCCTTCGACGCGGCGAGCGTGTACTCGGTGACGAAGTCGCGACCGTGGATCGTCGCGACGTAGTTCTCCGTGCGCAGCTCCGTCCACTTCACGGGCCGGCCGAGCCGCCGCGAGATCGCGATCGCGAGCAGCTCCTCGGCGTACACGTCGAGCTTCGACCCGAAGCCGCCGCCGACGTCGGGCGCGACGACCCGGAGCTTCGTCTCGTGCATGCCGAGGCCCGCCGCCGCGAGCAGGCGCAGGATGTGCGGGACCTGCGTGGTGGAGTAGAGCGTTACGTCGCCCGTCGTGCCGGGCACCGAGAGGACCGCGCGCGGCTCTATCGCGTTGGGGATCAGCCGCGGCTGGTAGTACGTCCGCGTCACGACGACGTCCGCGGCCTCGATCGCCTCGCCGGTTGCGTCGGTGTCGAGCCGCCACACGTAGCACTCGTTCGTCCCGAGCCCGGGATGGGCGAGCGGCGCGCCGTCGTCGAGCGCCGTCGCGACGTCGACGACCGCGTCGAGCGGCTCGTAGTCGACGTCGACGAGCTCGACCGCGTCTTCGGCCTGGGCACGGGTCTCCGCGATCACGACCGCAACCCCGTCCCCCTGGAAGCACGGCTCGTCGGTGAGCGGGTAGTGCTCGGGGCTCTTCATCTCCTCGGTCACGGGCCACGCGCACGGCAACGGCGCCTTCCAGTCCTCCTTCAGGTCGGCCGCCGTGAAGACGGCGACGACGCCCTCGGCGGCGCGCGCCGCGGTCGCATCGATGCTCACGACCCGTGCGTGCGCATACGGGCTCCGCACGACGGCCATCGCGACCGTCCCCACCGGGGCCATGTTGTCGACGAACGTCCCATGGCCCCGAAGCAGCGCGGCGTCCTCGCGGCGCTTGATCGGGGCGCCGATGTACTTGGTGCGCTCCTGGGTCGCGCTCATCGGGACCTCCCCATGGCGACGGCGGCGTCTTCGACCGCGGCGACGATGTTGTGGTAGCCGGTGCAGCGGCAGAGGTTCCCCTCGAGCCCGAGCCGGATCGACTCCTCGTCCGTCGCCTCGCCGTGCTCGATCAGGGAGACGGCGGCCATCACCATGCCCGGCGTGCAGTAGCCGCACTGCAGCGCATGACGGTCGTGGAACGCCTGCTGGACGGGATGCAGGGCGCCGTTCTCGGCGAGGCCCTCGATCGTCGTGATCTCCGCGCCGTCGACCTGGACGCCGAGCAGAGTGCACGCCTTTGCCGAGGCGCCGTCGACGAGCACGGTGCAGGCACCGCACGACGACGTGTCGCACCCGACGTTCGTGCCCGTCAGCCGCAGCCGGTCGCGGAGCACGTAGACGAGCAGCTCGCGCGGCTCGAGCTCCAGCTCGTGCCGCGTCCCGTTGACGGTCAGCGCAACGTGTCGCACCTGACGGCCTCCTTGTCCGTGGGGGCTCCGTTTGAGGGTACTCCACCGCCGCCCGACGCTGCGACCGGGTGCTCTAGGCTGCGCACGTGCTGGAGATCCGGGAGATCGACGAGCGCGACCTCGCGCGGTGGGTCGCGGTGACGAGTGCGGCCACGAACGAGGCCGACACGGCCGAGGGCTACCTCGACTGGAAGCAGCAGGCGCGCGAGACGGCATGGCTCCTCGCGAGCGACGGAAAAGAGGACGTCGGGGCGGCGATCGGGATCGGCGGCTGGCATTCCCCCGAAGGTGTCGCGCGCGGATCGGTCGCGGTCACGCCGGAGTTCCGGCGGGCCGGGGTCGGCTCCGCGCTCCTCGACGCGCTCTCCGTCTGGGCCTGCGACCTCGGCTACGTCGATCTGATGGGGCCGGTCAAGGAGACCGACAACGTCTCGCTCGCCTGGGCCCGCCGACGCGGATTCGTCGAGATCGGCCGCAACTCGATTCTCGCGCTCGATCTGACCCGCGCGATGCAGCCGACCGTCCACGCGCCCGACGGGATCGAGGTCGTCTCCTGGGCCGAGCGTCCGGACGCCGCCGCCGGCATGTACGCGGTCGCGCTCGAGGCGTACCCCGACGTCCCCGGTGAGGAGGACGCCGAGGTGGCGCCCTTCGAGGAGTGGCTCGCGATGGACATGCAAGGCGCGGGCGACCGGCCCGAGGCGACCTTCGTCGCGCTCGCGGGCGACGACGTCGTCGCGTACGCCAAGCTCTCGCTCTCACTCGCGCGACCGACCGTCGCGATGCACGACATGACCGGCGTCCTCCGCGCCTGGCGAGGGCGGGGCATCGCCCGGGCGCTCAAGGCGGCCGAGATCGCCTGGGCGATGGAGAACGGCTACGAGCGCCTCGAGACGCAGAACGAGGAGCGCAACGAGCCGATCCGCAGGCTCAACGAGCGCTACGGCTACGTCGTCGAGCCGGGCTCGGTCACCGTCCGCGGCCCAATCGCCTGATCTTCAGCGCGCTCGTGCGGCGCGCGCTCGACGTCGAGACGAAAGGCCAGGCCCACCATCTCGTCCGCGTTCTCGGAGGGGAAGATGTCGGCCGCCGGCAGGTCGAACTCCGGGCAACGGACGAATCCGACACGCCCGTAGAGCCGCATGGCGTCCGTCAGCACCGCGATCGTGTGGATCCCGAGCGTCTCCGCGCCCACGTCGCGGGTTCGTTCGACGCAGCGGTGGACGAGGGCTTCGCCGACGCCGGCGCCGCGCATCCGGGGGTGCACCGCGAGCGCCCGGAACCCGGCCCAGCCGGCCGGGAGATTGCTCCAGCCCTCGAGCCGGACGTCCGCGTAGAACGCGACCGTGCCGACGATTCGCCCGTCGCGCTCCGCGACGAGGACCTCCGCTTCGTCGAATCGCGGTCGCACGTCCACCAGTTCCGCGAGATACGCGTCGAGGACCCAGTCGGAGCCGGATCCGCGATACGGCCGCAGGGCGGGCGCGAACAACCTCGCGACCTGGCCCAGCTCCGACGTGCGTGCGGGCCGAATCGAGACGGCCTCGTGGGCGGCACCGGGGTCCGGACGACGTTGCGTCCGGACCCCGACGTCCTGCTCACGCGTTTCGAAGCCGGCCATCGTGTCGCAACAGGCTGACACACCCGAGCAGCGCGCACATCGCCGCGATCCCGGTGACGAGACCGAGCGCCGCCGCGCCCCATGCGAATCCGTCGTCGGACGACGAGACCCGCGGAAGCGTCGTGGAGACCGGCGCGGGCACGGCCGACCGGGCCGCGACCGCCGTGCGGATCGCCGGGTCGAGCCCCTGCGTCGCGACCGCACCCGCGCGGTCTCGTGCCCACTCGTCGCCGAGCGCGGTCGGCACGACCGCGAGGCCGATCGTCACAAGAAGCGCCGCGAGGGCGGTGCGGCGGGCGAGAGGCCGAATCGGGTGACGCATTTGTCGCTCCTCCTTCCCCCTCAACCGCTTACTCCTGATAGGAGTAAGATATACTCCTGTGAGGAGCAAATGTCAAGGCGCCCGCTCACAACCACCTCTTTCGCGATCCTCGGCCTCCTCGCTATCCAGCCGTGGGCGACGTACGACCTCGCCAAGCTGATGCGGCGCTCCTTGCACTTCTTCTGGCCTCGCGCCGAGAGCAACCTCTACGCCGAGCCAAAGCGGCTCGTCGCCGCCGGCCTCGCCGAGGCGCGTGAAGAGTGGAACGGCGACCGCCGGCGCACCGTGTACTCGATCACCGAGCCCGGGCGCGGGGCGCTGAGGGAGTGGCTCGCGACGCCGCCGGCGGATTCGCGGGTCGAGTCGGAGGCGCACCTGCGCCTGCTCTACGCGAACTACGGCTCGAAGGACGACCTGCTTCGGGCGATCCAGGCAATCGAGGACGACGCGCAGAAGACGATCGACCACTACGCCCGGCTGTTGACCGAGTATGCGCGAGGCGAGGGACTCTTCCCCGACCGAATCCACGTGAACGCGCTCGTCGGGTCGCTCTCGATCGAGCAGGCGCGCGCCGCCGTGCGCTGGACGCGATGGGCACGCGGGGCAGTCGAGGGGTGGAAGACGACCCGGAAGCCCGACGTCGAGTGGGCCGCCGAGACGATGCTGCGCGCGGCGCGCGAGCCCGATGACGCCTAGCGCCGGCTCTTGAGCGCGCGCTCGATCTGGCGGCGCGCGTCGCGCTCCGCGAGGTCGCGGCGCTTGTCGATGCGCTCCTTGCCCCGCGCGACGGCGAGCTCGACCTTCACGCGGCCGTCCTTGAAGTAGAGCTTCGTCGGAACGAGGGTCAGCCCCTTCTCGCGCACCTGGCCGGCCAGGGAGTCGATCTCGCGCCGGTGGAGGAGGAGCTTGCGGTCGCGCTCGGGGCGGTGGTTCTGGAGGTTCCCCTGCGCGTACTCGGAGATCGAGGCGCCCACGAGCCAGGCCTCGCCCTCGCGGATCTCCGCGTACGCCTGGCCGAGCTGCACGCCGCCCTCGCGCAGCGACTTCACCTCCGTGCCGGTCAGCTGGACGCCCGCCTCGACCCGCTCGAGGAGGTGGTAGTCGTGGCGCGCGCGGCGGTTTTCCGCGATGAGCTTCGAGCCCGGGTTCGACACGACGGCAGTGTAGGGGCGGCGCCGTGCGGCTCAGACCGCGGCGCGCGCCTCGACGAGCCGCCGCGCGAGCTCGCGCAGGAGGTGGACGGCGAACGCGGGCTCGGTCTCGACCAGCGAGAGGAAGTCGTCGCGCGGGATCGACACGCAGCGGACGGCGCTCGTCGCCCGGACGCGCGCGACGCGCGTGCCGTCCTCGACGAGCAGCGCGAGCTCGCCGAAGAAGTCCCCGGGGCCCAGCTCGATCGTCCCGCTGCGGAGCTCGACCGCCACGGTGCCCTCGCGGATCACGTACATCCCCTGTCCGGGATCGTCCGGGAGGGCGAGCACCTGGCCCGCCTCACGGGTCAGTTCGGCCGCGCACACCGCGACCCGCTCGAGGCCCGCCTCGCTGATCCCCTCGAAGGGAGGAAGGCCGCGGACCTGCTCGACGTCCATGCGAGGTTCATATCAGCTTCGCCCGCGGCGATCGGTACGGTTGCCGACATGGACGCGCCCGACCTCCTCCTGCCCCTCTACGGCGCGGACGTCGAGCGCGGCGACCTCAGGGACTGACCGGCGGCCCGCCCGCCGTCCCGTCGTCCAGGAGGTCCTGTGAACCCCACCACCGTGCTCGCCGTCGCCGCCGCCTCGTGCGGTATCGCGATGGGCCTGTCGCCGCTTCTCCAGCTCCGCAGGGTCGCGATCCGGCGCTCGTCCGCGGACGTCTCCGTCGCGTACCTCGCCGTCCTGCTCGTCGGCTTCACGCTCTGGCTGTCGTACGGCATCGCGCTCGGCGACGCCCCGCTGATCGTCTCGAACGTCGTCGCGCTGGCGACGAACGTCGTCACGATCGCGCCGGTCCTGCGCTTCCGTCGGGTGACCTACCGCCGTCCCGAGCGGGCGCAGCGGTCACAGAGCGGGAACCACGGCGGGCAGCTCCGACCGCACGACCGGCAGCGGCCGAGCCTGCCGTCGCGGACCTCGAACGCGAGGCGCTTCACCACGCGCTCCGCGGCCGCGCGCTCGAGCTCGGCGGCGCGCTCGATCGTGACGCCCCCGATGCCCGGGTACTGCAGCGCGAACCAGCGCAGGATCGACGCGACGCGTCCCGCCTCCTCGGCCTCCTCGAGCGTCGCGTCGCGGAGCCGCGAGGTGTCGAGCAGGAACTGAAGCAGCGACCGCTGGGTGCGGTCGCCCGCGACGGCCAGCGCGAGCAGCCCGAGCAGCTCGGCGCCGTCCGGGTCGATCGGCGCGTTGACGAGCGTCCAGAGGTCCTGGAGCTCGAGG
Source organism: Gaiella sp. (assembly GCA_035691005.1). Taxonomy (GTDB): domain Bacteria; phylum Actinomycetota; class Thermoleophilia; order Gaiellales; family Gaiellaceae; genus Gaiella. The sequence continues at coordinate 7,566 of DASSJV010000098.1, forward strand.
CGCCTCCCGCGGCCGCGTAGGTGGCGCTCGACGACCGCGAGCCGGCCGCGGATCGGCTGCAGCGACTCGACCGCCAGCCAGCTCTCGTGTGCCCATTCCCGCGTCGCGACGCGATGCCAGGCGCCGAGCGCGGCGTCGAGGTCGCGAGGGTCATCGACGCCGAGATCGCCCAGCCGCGGCCCGATGCGGGCCTCGTCGACGACGCGGTAGCCGCGGTGCCCTTCCGGCAGCTCGACGTGCGGCTCGAGCCCCGACTCGACGAGGTCGGGGTCCGCGCTCGCCCAGGAGACGCCCACGAGGACTCCGACGTGACCTCGCTCGACGAGCCCGAACCGGCCCGCCCGGCCGGCGATCTGGGCGAGCTCCCACGGCTCGAGTGGCCGTCGGTTCTCCCCGTCGAACTTCGTCGTCTCCGCGAAGAGGAGCGTCTCGCACGGGAGGTTGACGCCGTGACCGAGCACGTCGGTCGCGACGCAGACGTCGGCGCCACCGGTGAGGAAGCGGTCGATCTCCTCGCGGCGCGACGCGAGCGGCATCGCCCCGTAGAGCACGGCGACGCGGTCGGGCCGGATCCGGTTCACCTCGCCCGCGAGCGCGAGCACGGCCTTCCGGCTGAACGCGACCACGACCGTTCCCGGCGTGAGGCCGCGCAGCTGCCGGGCGCCGACGAACTCGAGCGGCAGCTTCCGCTCGTGCACACGGAGCTCGGCGTCAGGGAACGCGCGGCGGACGAGCGGAAGCGCGTCGAGCGCGCCGAGGAGGCGGACGTGGCGGTACTCGCCGGCGAGCAGAAGCTGCGTCCACGCGGCGCCGCGCTCCTCGTCGTCCGCCCACTGCACCTCGTCGAGGACGAGCACCTCGCCCGAGCCGGGCGCCATCTCGACCGTGCAGCAGAGGATCGGAGCGGTCTCGTTGACGCGCTCCTCGCCCGTGATCAGGCCGACGCGCTCGTCCCCGAGGCGGGCGGCGAGCCGGCGGTGAGCCTCCTGGGCGAGCATCCGCAGCGGCCCTGCGTAGACGCCGCGCCCCTGCTCGGCGAGGAACTCGAGGGCGTCATGGGTCTTGCCCGAGTTCGTCGGCCCGAGGTGTGCGACGACCGTCTCGGGCGGCGTGCGCCGCTCGGGAAGCCTGATCTCGATCCGATCCTCGGCGCGCCGGACCGCGGCGCGCTTGTACGCGCCCGTCGCGCGAGCGTGGCGCGCCGCACGCGAGGGGCGGCGCGGCGGGCGGGGACGTGACCGACGTGCTCGGGCCATCGCGCAACCGTAGCCGCAAGCCCGTTGCGCTCCCGCGCGGCGGGTCGGTCAGACCTTCAGGTACCGGTGGAGCGTGAACGTGGAGCCGACGGCGCCGACCACGAGACCGACCACGAGCAGGATCAGCGCCGTGAAGGTGAAGCCGAGGGCCTGCACGTCGTTCGTCGTGTCGATGTGCCCCAGGATCGCCGGCAACGCGAGCTCCTTGCCGAGGAGGAGCAGGACGACCGCGGCGAAGGCGCCCATCAGTCCGCAGAGGAGCCCCTCGACCATGAACGGCCCGCGGACGAACCAGTTCGTCGCGCCGACGAGCTTCATCACCTCGATCTCACGTCGGCGCGCGAAGATCGAGAGCCGAATCGTGTTCGCGATGAGGAGCACCGACGCGATCAGCAGGATGAAGACCGCAACGAGGAACACCACCTCGATCACGCGCGCCACCTGGAGGATCCGCTTGGACGTCTGCTGGCCGTCCTTGACCTGGAGCACCCCCGGGAACTTCTGCCCGCGGATCGCCGCCGAGAGCGACTTGACCTGCTCTGCCTTGCGCGGCGTGATCTCGTACGCCGCCGGGATCGGGTTCGTGGGGAGGTTGCGGGCGAGGTCGGGGTAGCGCCTCTCCATCCGCTTGAGGCCTTCCGCGCGCGAGACGAACTGGTAGTCCTTGATCAGGTCGCCCGGCTTCGTGTGGAGGCGGAGGTACGAGCCGACGGCGTTGATCTGCTTGTCCTTGACGTCGTCGGCGAAGAAGACCTTCACCTGCAGCTGGTCCTTCACGTGGTCCGACCACGAGACCACCCACGTGCCGAGCGCGATCAGCAGGCCGAGCAGGAACATCCCGATCAGGACGGTCGTTGCCGCCGCGAAGGACGTGGAGATGTTCGCCCCCATCGAGCGGAGCGCCTCCGAGACGACGAGCTTGAAGCGGGTCACGCGATCACTCGGTCTCGTAGCCGCCGCGGCGCTCGTCGCGGACGATCTTTCCGTCGCCGAGCGCAATCACGCGCTTCCGCATCTTGTCCACCATCTCGCGGTCGTGGGTGACCATCAGGATCGTCGTCCCCGCTGTGTTGATCCGGTGGAGCAGCTGCATGATCCCGACCGACGTGTCCGGGTCGAGGTTCCCGGTCGGCTCGTCGCAGATGAGCAGCGGCGGGTGGTTGACGACGGCGCGCGCGATCGAGACGCGCTGCTGCTCACCGCCGGAGAGCTCGTCCGGCCGGGAGCTCGCCTTGTGCGCCAGCCCGACGAGCGCGAGCACCTCGGGCACCTTCTTGCGGATCGAACCCGCCGGCTCGCCCTGGACACGCAGCGCGTACGCGATGTTCTCGGAGGCCGAGCGATCGCGCAGCAGCTTGAAGTCCTGGAACACGCAGCCGACGTTGCGGCGGAGCAGCGGCACCTTCGAGCGCTTGAGTCGGGTCAGGTCACGGCCCCCGACGATGATCCGTCCCGCCGTCGGCTCGAGCTCCTTGAGCAGCAGCCGGATGATCGTCGACTTTCCCGACCCGGACGGGCCGACGACGAACACGAACTCGCCCTTGTCGATCACGAATGAGGCGCGATCGAGCGCGACGACGTCCGGCTCGTAGACCTTGCGGACGTTCTCGAACACGATCATCGCCTTCGATGACGACGGCTTCGACCCCGCGCCGTTGACGGCCGCGACCTCGGGCCCCTCTACGAGCGCAGGGACTGTGTCAGAGACGGGTGTGAGCAGGTCGTCCATTCACCGGGCGCGAGCGTTCGACGCGGCCCTACCTCCCCTCGGGCCGCTCCGGATCTGGTTCGCGGAAGTGTAGCCGAGTCCTCCGACAGCCTCGCCGCCGATCCCGCCTTCGGCGGGCACACGCCCTGAAGACGTCCGCTTCGCGGGAGCACCTGCCTCGTTGCGTGATGCGTCTTTCCTGTTGTCAGTTCAGGCTACGCCTTTCCGGCGGCGCGGGCGAGGAGGTAGGCCTGGACGAAGTCGTCGAGCGCGCCGTCGAGCACTGCCTGCGTGTTCCCCGTCTCGTGGCCGGTGCGGTGGTCCTTGACCATCTGGTACGGCTGGAGGACGTACGAGCGGATCTGGCTGCCGAAGCCGACGTCGACCTTCGCGCCGCGCTCGCGCGCGAGCTCGGCCTCGCGCTCCTCCTCGCGGAGCTCCGCGAGACGGGAGCGGAGGATGCGCATCGCGGTCTGCTTGTTCGACGTCTGCGAGCGCTCGTTCTGGCACTGCACGACGATCCCGGTCGGCAGGTGCGTGATCCTCACCGCGGAGTCGGTCTTGTTCACGTGCTGGCCACCGGCGCCGCTCGCGCGGTAGGTGTCGATCCGCAGCTCGCTCTCGTCGATCTCGACCTCGTCCGTGTCGGGGAGGAGCGGCGCGACGACGACCTGGGCGAACGCGGTGTGCCGCCGATGCGCGGAGTCGAACGGGGACAGGCGAACCAGACGGTGCACGCCGCGCTCGGCCTTGAACAGCCCGTAGGCGTTCTCGCCGCGCACGGTCAGGGTCGCGGACTTGAGGCCAGCCTCCTCGCCGGGGCTCGCCTCGATCACCTCCGTCTGGAAGCCGCGGTCGGCCGTCCAGCGGAGGTACATCCGCAGGAGCATCTCCGCCCAGTCCTGCGCGTCGGTGCCGCCCGTGCCGGCGGTGATCGTGACGACGGCGTCGCCCTGGTCGTACTCCCCGTTGAAGAGCGCCTCCTCGCGGAGACGTGCGAGATCGGCCCGAACCGGGGCGATCTGCTCGCGCACCTCTCCCTCGAGGTCGGGGTCGAGCTCGAGCAGCTCCCGTGCGTCGTCGAGCTCGTGCCGAAGGCCCTCGTACCGCTCGAGCTGCCGGGTGACACGCGCGTGCTGTGTCGAGACGCGCGCCGCCTCGGTCGGGTCGTCCCAGAACCCGGGAGCGCCCATGGCTCCCTCGAGCTCCGCCGCGCGGGCTGTCAGCGCATCGGGGTCAAAGGTAGTCACGGACCCAGTCGAGCTGGGCCCCGAGCTCCGCGAGCTGGTCGGCGATCGGTGTGTCGGCGACGTCCGTCATGACGCGTCAGCGTACCGGCGGCGGCGGGACGCCACGACCGAGCCCACGAGGAGACATAGGGAGAGCCATGCGAGACCCAGCGCGGCGCCCGCGAGGACGTCCGTGAGGAAGTGGACGTTCAGCACGACGCGGCTGGCGCCGATCAGCGCTCCGAGCCCGAAGCCCACCGCGATCGCCGTGATGCGGGCGCGTCTGGAAGAGAGCTCGGCGGCGGCCAGCAGGCCGAGCAGCCCGAACACGGCGATCCCGGTCATCGCGTGCCCGCTCGGGAACGACGTCGACGAGGGGAGGTCGACAGGGCTGCCCGCGGTCGGCCGCGGCCGGTCGTAGCCCTCCTTGGTGATCGAGTTCAGCAACTGGCCGCCGAGCGCAACTGCGGCGAGGAGCACACCGGCGACGAGCCGGCCGCGACGGAAGAGCCAGAGCACGGCGACGGCGACGACGACGGTCACGCCGACCCAGCCGCCGACCCACGAGAGCACCCGGGCGAGCCACTCCATTGCCGTGGGCATCGAGCCGGCGACCCACTCCGAGAGGTCCTCGTCGTGCGCCGAGAGGCGTCCGCCCTCGACGACGTCCGCCGCGATCGCGGCGTAGGCGACGAGCGCCAGCGCGAGGACCGCAGCGAGAAGCCGTGGCGCGTGCGCGAACGGAAGGGCGCGCGGCGCGACGGCCGCGTGCTCGGCGCCTGGCGGGGCGGAACTGGGCTCCGCGGCTGCGCCGCCACGTGCCCCCAGGGGGGCCTGCGCGCCCCCTGGAGTCACGCTATCCCGCGAGGCGTGACACATGGGTGACGGGATCGTGCCGTCTTCGGCACGCAACGTCACGTCGGAATTCGGAGCGAGGCTCCTCTCGACCGAACGAACACCAAACGGCCCGGCACGAACGCCGACGGCGGAGCTCCGATCGACCCGAGCCGGTCCGTCGCGGCCGGAGGCCGGCTTGCCGGCCGGGAGGCCGAGCAGGGATTAACGGTGAGCGCCGCAGAAGGAGGGTGTTCGTGCGGGAACAATGGGTTCCCGCACCTCAAGCTCCGTGGCAGCGCTTGTACTTCTTGCCCGAGCCGCACCAGCACGGGTCGTTGCGCCCGATGTCCCGGTGCTCGTTGACCACCGGCTTCGGCGAGCCCATCGGCGTCAGCTCGGGCGGTGCCGCCAGTGCGGTCGCGGCGCCGCCGCCGGCGGCGGCGATCACCTCGGCGCCCTGCGCGCTCTCGTGCTCGTACTCGAGCTGCTGCGGCGCCTGCGTCGGCTGGAGCTGCTGCGCCGCGTCGTCCATCTGGATCTCGACGTGGAAGAGCGTGAGCACGACCTCCTCGCGGATGATCCGCCCGAGCTCCTCGAACATCGCGTGCCCCTCGCCGCGGTACTCGACGAGCGGGTCCTTCTGCGCCATCGCGCGGAGGTGCACGCCCTCGCGGAGGTAGTCCATCGACTCGAGGTGCTCGCGCCAGCGGGTGTCGACGATCTGCAGGATCACGTAGCGCTCGATGTCCCGCATCAGCTCGGCGCCGAACGCCTGCTCGCGCTCGGCGTACGTGTCGAACGCGTCCTCGACGAACTCGTCGGTGAGCGCCTCGCGGCTGTCGACGTCGACCTCCTCGCGGAGCTCGTCGACCGTGATGTCCGTGCCGTACAGCGCGTGCATCTGCGCGACGAGGCCGTCGAGGTCCCAGTCCTCCGTGCTCTCCGCGTCGGTGAACTGCGCGACATTCGCGGCGACGACCTCCTCGATCCAGCCGCGCAGCTCGTCGGAGAGATCGTCGCCCTCGAGCACGCGCCGGCGCTGGTCGTAGATGACCATCCGCTGGGTGTTCATCACGTCGTCGTACTTGAGGACGTTCTTGCGGGAGACGAAGTTCTGCTCCTCGACCTTCTTCTGCGCGTTCTCGATCTGACGCGAGAGGATCGAGGCCTCCATCGGCTGGTCGTCCGGGATCTTGAAGCGCTCCATGATCCCGTGGATCCGGTCGCCGGCGAACAGGCGCACGAGGTCGTCCTGCGCGGAGAGGTAGAAGCGCGTCTCACCGGGATCGCCCTGGCGGCCGGAGCGGCCGCGCAGCTGGTTGTCGATCCGGCGCGACTCGTGGCGCTCGGTCGCGAGCACGTAGAGGCCGCCGAGCTCGTCGATGCCCTCGCCGAGCTTGATGTCGACGCCTCGACCCGCCATGTTCGTCGCGATCGTCACCGCGCCGGGCTGGCCCGCGTCCTTGATGATCTCCGACTCGCGCTCGTGCTCCTTCGCGTTCAGCACGTTGTGCGGGATCCCGCGTCGCGTGAGGAGCTCCGAGAGGTACTCCGAGGTCTCGACCGCAATCGTGCCGACGAGGACCGGCTGCCCCTTCTCGTGGCGCTCGACGATGTCCTCGAGCACCGCGTTCCACTTCGCGTCCTTCGTCTTGAAGATGAAGTCGTTCTCGTCACGGCGGACGACCGGGACGTTCGTCGGGATCTCGACGACGTGCAGGTTGTAGATCTCGACGAACTCCTTCTCCTCGGTCTTCGCCGTGCCGGTCATCCCGGCGAGCTTCTCGTAGAGCCGGAAGTAGTTCTGGAGCGTGATCGTCGCGAGCGTCACGTTCTCCTCGCGGATCGGGACGCCCTCCTTCGCCTCGATCGCCTGGTGGAGACCCTCGCTCCAACGGCGCCCCTCCATGATCCGGCCGGTGAACTCGTCGACGATCTTCACCTCGCCGTCCTGCACGACGTAGTCGATGTCGCGCTTGTAGAGCGACTCCGCCTTCAGCGCCTGGTTCAGGTGGTTGACGAGCTGGACGTTGCGCGGGTCGTAGAGGTTCTCGATCCCGAGTGCCCGCTCGACCTTGTCCAGTGCGATCTGGGCCGGCGAGACCGTCTTGAACTTCTCGTCGTAGAGGAAGTCCGCCCCGGAGAGCTCCGTCTCGTCCTCGCCCTTCATCGCCTTCCGGGTGAGCGGCGCGCCCTCGAGCTCGCGGACGACGCGCGCGAAGTCGTAGTACGTCTTGGCCGCGGTCTCCGGCTCGCCGGAGATGATCAGCGGCGTCCGCGCCTCGTCGATCAGGATCGAGTCGACCTCGTCCACGATCGCGAACGAGTGACCGCGCTGCACGGTGCCTTCGAGGGCCACGGCCATGTTGTCGCGGAGATAGTCGAAACCGAACTCCGAGTTCGTGCCGTAGGTGATGTCCGCCTCGTACGCAGCCTTGCGCTCGGCGAACGGCATCATGTTCTCGATCCAGGCGACGGTCACGCCGAGGCGGTCGTACACGGGCCGGTTCCACTCCGCGTCGCGCTTCGCGAGGTAGTCGTTCACCGTCACGAGGTGGACGTTCTGGCCGCCCAGCGAATTGAGGTAGAGCGGCGCGCTCGCGACGAACGTCTTCCCCTCGCCGGTCTTCATCTCGGCGATGTCGCCGTCGTGGAGCACGATCCCGCCCATCAGCTGGACGTCGAAGAGCCGCTGGCCCGACTCGCGCTTGCGCGCCTCGCGCACCGCCGCGAACGCCTCGTAGAGGATGTCGTCGAGCGACTCGCCGTTCTCGAGCCTCTGCCTGAACTCGACGGTCTTCGCGCGGAGCTCGTCGTCCGTGAGCGCCTCGAAATCCGGCTCGAGCGACGTGATGTACGCCGCCTGCTCGGCGAGCCGCTTGAGGCGCCGGCCCTCGCCGATGCGGAGGACCTTCTCGAACTTTCCGAAGCTCTCGCTGGGCATGGTCAGAGGGTACCGGCTCGCCGAAGGCCGATCCGGCCGCCGGATTTTCCGAACCGACTCATCATGCGGCCTTCACGGGGACCTGCCCATGATGCGCCCATGACGCGCATCGCACTCCTCTCCGGAGCGGTGCTATCGCTCGCCCTCGCCGGCTCGGCCGCCGCGCTGCTCACGCCCGGCCGCACGCTGACCGCTCCCGCGCCCGTGACGGCGATCTCCGTGACGAACCGGGTCGTCGTCTACGCCGTCGGCCGGACGCGGACGAACTGCGGCTCGGTCGTCCTGTGGGACACGCCGCGCCTCGGTCACTGGACGTTCGGCACCCACACGATCATCGGCTGCGAGGAGGGGCCCAGCGGCGGCTTCGGGATTCCCTCCGTCGCGGTCACCGGCCGGCGCGCGTTCTGGCTCACCGGCATCGGCGGGAACATCACGGATTGGCAGCTCTGGTCCGCGACGCCGACGCGCCGGGTCGCGCGTCGGCTCGCGTTCGCCTCGTCGGACACCGACGGGCCGCCGGCGATCGTGCTGGGGCCTGGGACGAACGAGGGCGTCCCGTATGCGGTCGGCCACGAGGTCACGTTCGTCGGCCCGGGCGGCGACCGGCTCTTCCGCACCGCGGTCGACGCGCCTGTGCGGCTGATCGCCTCGGGCGTCGGCGTCGGCACGGCGCGCGTCGTTGCGGCGCTCGACGACGGGCGGGTCGTCCTGCTGTCGCGCACCGGGGTCGCCCTCCGAACCGACGACTACGGCCCGGCCGTGGTGCGCGCCGTCGCCCTCGGGCTGGTCGGCCCGCTCGTCCAGGTCGGGTCGACCGTGAACGTCGGGCCATTCGCGGGCGGCACGAAGGTCACGCTCCCCTCGGGCGCGCTGATGCTCGACTACCGGCAGGGCACGATCGTCTACCGGAAGGGCACGCAGGTGCGCGCCCGACGGATCGCGACCGGGGCCGACTCGCTGCTCCGCGTGATCGCGGTGAAGACCTGGCAGACGATGCCGTTCGCGACCGACGCGGGCGGAACGACCTGGGCGGACGGACGCAACGTCCGCTATCGCTCCGGCCCGCTGGGGTAGGGCCTCACAGCGGCGAGACCGCGATCTCCCAGACCTTGTCGGCGAGGCGCACGGCGGTGACGACGTAGGTCGAGTGGCGCGCGGACGCGAGCCGCTCGAGCGCCGGGACGCCTCCGAGGGTCGGCTCGCCGTCGATCCGCACGCTGCGCTCCGAGCCGTCCCACGCGATCTCGATCTGGTCTCCCGCCGGCACGTTCTCGAGCTCCGCGGTCTCGATCCGCCTGGCCGCGACCGCCCACGTCGTCCCGTCGCGGCGCACGGCGTGCGCACGAAAGGGCGGCGTGACCGTCACCGCGTCACGAAACGACGCAGGGTCGGCGTCTCCCGCCTCTCCGACGACCGCACCGTCGGCGAGGACGACGAACCACGTCTCGTCCCCCTCCGCCCGGCGCTCGAGCGTCGCGACGGCATCCCACTCGCGCTGCCGGTGCAGGCCGTGGATCCCGACCTCGCCCCAGTGCGGGCCCGGATCGTGCGGCAGGTGCACGGCCTAGCCGTTCGGCGCGCGGAGATCCTGCTCGATCTCCTCGACGGGCGGGGGCTCGGGCGGTGCGCTCTGCGCCCGGCGACGCGGCTCGTGCACCTTCTTGTCGCGCAGCCGCTCGACCTGGCGCTCGAGCTTGTCGACGAGGAGATCGGTCGCCGCCTCGTAGGTCGAGGCCGCCTCGCGGCCGAAGAGGTTCGGGCCCTTCATGTGGAGCTCCGCCTCGACGACGTGGTCGTCCGCGATCTTCGGGTTTCGCTCGCGGTCGAGGACGACCTCGACGAGCGTGTCCGGGTGGAGGCGGCGACCGAGCTTCCCGAGCTTCGACTCCACGTACCGGCGGACATCGTCGCTCACGTGTCCCCGTCGCACGGTGACCTGCAGTCGCATGGCGCCCTCCTCTCGGGTTCCGCGTCACACGCTATCGCACCGCCCGCGCGAGGCAAACGACCTCCACCAGCCGCGCTCCGGCGCGCCGCAGCTCGGTTGCGCACGCCGAGACGGTGGCGCCCGTCGTGTACACGTCGTCCACGAGCAAGACACTGCGCGCGACGGGGCCGCGGGCGACGAACGCGCCCCGGACGTTCGCGGCACGGCGCGCGCGGGGCAGGCCGGCCTGCCTTTGCCCGGTGCCGGTGCGGGCGAGCGGCGCCGCCACGGGCAGGCTCCAGCACTCCGCGAGCGCGCGGGCGAGCCCCTCGGCCGGGACGTGGCCACGCGCCCTGCCGCGCTCCCGGTCACCCGGCACGAAGGTGATCTCGTCGACGGCCGGGCGCGCGAGCACCTCCACCACGATCGTCGCGAGCGACCGCGCGAGATCCCGCCGCCCGCGCTCCTTCCAGGCCGACACGAGCAGACGAGCACGGGCGTCGTAGACGAGCGCGCTGCGGGCGCGCGCGAACGCAAGCCTCCGTCGCGCGCACTCGACGCAGCGCCGAACGGGCCACGCACCAGGACAGCCGCAGCGGTCGCAGACGGGCGGGCAGAGCCTGATCAGCCCGGCGTCGCAGCGGCCGCAGAGCGCCGGCCCGGGTCGTGCGCAGACGGCGCACCGGGAGGGGAGCACGAGCCCGAGAAGGCCCATCCAGCCACGCTAGGGCCTGCCTGTGCACGGACCCGTGCCGACGTCGTGTCAGCTTCGCGCCGGCGGGACGCCGCAGGCGAAGATCGCCCAGCCGAGCGTGTCGCGTCTGTGGTGGAGATACGCCCGCTTGCCGCTTTCGTGCATCGAGCGGACGTCGGCGGCATCCGGGTCGTCCGCGTTCTCGGCCAGCCACTCCTCGACCGAGCGCCAGCGGAGGGTCTCGTACCGGTCCCAGTCGTCCTGCGACGCGGCGATCACACTCATCACGCGCACGTCTCGGGACTCGATCGCCGCCACCGTGTCCTCGAGCGACGTGTAGGGCAGGCCGCGACCCTCCTCGTCCGACGGGCGGGCGCGCCAGTACGGCTCGCCGACGGCGACGGTCCCCCCGGGACGGACGCACCGCCGCAGCGCGTCGAGGGTCGGGCCGAGGCCGCCGAGGGCGAACGTCGCGCCCAGGCAGAGCGCGGCGTCGTACGCGTCCGGCGCGAGCGCTTCCCGCGCTGCGTCGGCGAGGCGGAACGAGAGCAGGTCGTCGAGTCCCTCGGCAGCTGCGCGCTCGACCGCCGCCGCGTGGAACTCGGGAGCGATCTCGATCCCCTCGACGGTGCAGCCGAACGTGCGCGCGAGCACGCGCGCCGGCCCACCGCGGCCCGAGGCGATGTCGAGCACCTTCGATCCGGGCCCGAGCCGGAGCCGCTCGCCCAGGAGGACGATCTTCTCGACGGAGGTGGGGTTCTGGAGCTCGTGCTCGCGCTCGGCGACGACGTAGTAGCGCGGGATCACGCCGAGAGCACCGAGCGCCCGAGCAGCTCGCGCAGCCCCGGTTGCGAGCGCTCGAGATCCTCGGGCTCCTTGATCGGGAAGAAGCGACCGAACGGGCCCGAGCGTGGAACTTCGAGGAACGTCGTGTCGAGCTGCCAGGAGATCTGGTGGTAGAGCCGCTCGAGCTGCACGGCGTCGCGGCCGTCGACCTGCTTGCGCACATGGAGCCAGGGGAGGTCGAACTCCCGGTCGAGCGCCTCGAGCGCCACCGTGGCCGAGTTCGTGTTGAAGACCCTGATCCGGTCCTGGTCGAAGTCCGGCGGGAACTGCGGGCCTTCGAGCAGGCCGACCCGACCGCCGACGCGGGCGGGCGCGCCGCCCATGTCGCCCTCCTTCGACGCCACCTCGACCGTGAGCGGCCGACCTGCGAGCACGTGTGCGCCGATCACGACGGGGTCGATCCGCGCCGCGAGGTTGTCGACGTTAGAGACGGCGACGTGCTCGACACCTCGGTCGCGGAGCGCCGCGAGCGTGCCGGAGCGCCTGATCGCGGTGACGAGGTCACCGTGCCCGGGCGTGTACGGCGACGGCCGGCCCCCCTCGCGGAACAGGTCGCCGCCCTCGGTCAGGCGGAGCGAGACGGACTGCGTGAACCACAGCGGCTCGGGCACGCGAAGCGACGCGACATGCGTTCGCGTCTCCTCGTCGGTCTGGAAGCTCGTCATCAGCGCCACGGGGATCTCGACGCTCAGCGCGTCCCCGAGCGCAGCGGTCTCAGCGAGCTTCCACGAGAGGAAGCTGCGACCGTCGAGCGCCTCGACCGCGCCCTTCACGACGCCGCCGAAGCGCGTCGCCATGCCGCCGGCGAGGATCGCCTGGGCGACGCGGCCCCCCGCGATCGCCGCCAGGCCCGCGTCGCGCGTCGCGGCCCACTCCTCCGAGCCGGGCGCGGGGAGCGGGGTGAGGTCCCCGTCGGTCGGCGGCTCGACGATGCCGTGCACGACGTTTGAGGCAGGCGACAGCTCGCCGGAGGCGACCCGCGCCCGCAGCGACTCGAACGTTCCCGCGTCGAAGGAGTAGCGCTCGAGGAGCGCGCGGGTCTCGGCGTCGACCTCGTCGAGGATCACAGCGCGGCCGCAGCCTTCCGCGGCAGGCTCTCCGCGTACGGAGCCCGATGCACGCCGCGCTCCGTGACGATCGCGGCCACGAGGGCGGCGGGCGTCACGTCGAAGGCCGGGTTGCGCGCCGGGAAGCGCGGCGTCACCTCGGCCGCGTCGCGCTCCTCGATCGGGATCGCCGCGCCGGTCGCGGCATCCGGGTCGAGCGTCGACGTCGGGGCGACGACGACGAGCGGCAGCCCGTGGTGCGCGGCGAGGACCGCGAGCGAGTACGTCCCGATCTTGTTCGCGGTGTCGCCGTTCGCCGCGATCCGGTCGGCGCCCGTGACGACGAGATCGACGTGCCCGGCGGCCATGAACGACGCTGCCGCGCCGTCCGTGAGGACGGCATGCGGGATGCCGAGGCCCTCGAGCTCCCAGGCGGTCAGCCGCGAGCCCTGGAGCAGTGGACGCGTCTCCCCGACCCAGACGTGCCCGACCCGACCCGCCTCGAACGCTGCCCGCACCGCGCCGAGCGCGGTCCCGTAACCGCCCGTCGCCAGGCCGCCGGCGTTGCAGTGCGTGAGCGGGCGCGCGCCCTCCGGGAACAGCTCAACCGCGTGCGCGCCCATCGCGCGGCACCGCTCCACCTCGGCCTCGTGGATCCGCTCCGCGCGCTCGCGCGACGGGTCGTCGCGCATCGCGTCGAGCGCCCAACGGAGATTCGCGGCCGTCGGCCGGGACGCCGCGAGCACGGCCGACACGGCGTCGAGGTCCTCCCCGCGCTCCGCGGCGAGCGCGAGCCCGTACGCGGCGGCGATCCCGATCGCCGGCGCGCCGCGCACCGCGAGCGTGCGGATCGCCTCGGCGACCTCCGCCGCGCTCTCGCAGCGAAGGTCGGCCTCCTCGTCGGGGAGGCGGCGCTGGTCGAGGACGACCACTGCGTCGTCCTCGAGCCGGACGATCTGTCGTGGCTCCAAGGCCTTCAAGACCGTGTTCCATGCGCGACCCGTCGCGGCCGGAGCCGGGCCTTGCCCGGCGGGAGGCTAGGCGAGCCTGACCGACACACGACGGA
>DASSJV010000099.1:0-15638 GCA_035691005.1 Gaiella sp.
CTTGAACTCGGCGGCCATCCAGTCGACGATCGCCTTGTCGAAGTTGTCGCCGCCGAGGTGGTTGTCCCCGTTCGTCGACTTCACCTCGAAGACCCCGTCGCCGAGCTCGAGCACGGAGACGTCGAACGTCCCGCCGCCGAGGTCGAACACGAGGATCGTCTGGTCGGCGCCCTCCTTGTCGAGGCCGTAGGCGAGCGCGGCCGCGGTGGGCTCGTTCACGATCCGCAACACGTTGAGACCGGCGATCTTGCCGGCATCCTTCGTCGCCTCGCGCTGCGCGTTGTTGAAGTACGCGGGGACGGTGATCACCGCGTCGGTGACCGTCTCGCCGAGGAACGCCTCGGCGTCCGCGCGTAGCTTCTGGAGGATCATCGCGCTGATCTCGGGCGGGGCGTACTGCTTGCCCTCGACGGAGACGCGGGCGTCGCCGTTCTCGCCCTGCTCGACCGCGTACGGGACGATCGTCATCTCCTCGGAGACCTCGTCCCACTTGCGCCCCATGAATCGCTTGATCGAGAAGATCGTGTTCTCGGGGTTCGTCACCTGCTGCCGCCGCGCCGGGGCGCCGACGAGGCGCTGGCCGTCCTTCGCGAACGCGACCACCGACGGGGTCGTGCGCCCGCCCTCGGCGTTCGGGATGACGGTGGGCTCGCCGGCCTCGAGGACGGCCATGCACGAGTTGGTCGTGCCCAGGTCGATTCCGATGGTCTTCGCCATAGCGCTGGTCCTACTCCTTCCTTGAGCGTGCTGATGCAGACAAATCTGAGTCTGATGCTATCAAATTTGGGGCGTGTTGCGGCCGGAAGACCGGCAGCGGCTGTCCGGTCGCTCGGGTTACTCGCGGGCCGCCGCGACGGCGGCCGTGCGCGTGTGCACACCGAGCTTCTCGTAGATGTTCTCGAGGTGTCGGCGAACCGTGCCCGGCGAGATCCACAGCCGTTGCGCGATCTCGCCGTTGGTCAGCCCGTCCGCGAGGAGGTTCAGCACGTCGAGCTCTCGCACCGTCAGACCACTCGCGTTGCGGTCGGCGGCCGGGGTTCTTTGACTTGCCCGCCAGACCGCGTACCGCGCCGCGAGATACGGGCGCACAGCGTCGAGGACGGCGCAGTCGCGCGCGGTGAAGTCGCGGCCCGGGCCCCGGTCGAAGCAGAACTCCTTGGTGTGCCACCGCGTGGCGTCGAGGCCGACGCGCAAATGATGCGCGAACCCCAGAGCTCCAAACCACACCTCGTATCCCACGCTCCGCCGCAACTCGCGCGTCGCGGCGACGTCGCTGAGACGGTAGGCGCCGACCTGCGTCTCCTTGAAGTATCTGCGCACCGGGTCGTCGCGACCCAGCTCCCTCACGGGCAGCTCGGGCTCGGGCCCGTCGTAGACCGGCTGTTCGACGAAGCGAAGCAGGCGGCAATGCACCCTATCCATCTCCGCGTAGCTGACGAAGTCGCACGGCACGAGCCTTCGCAGCGCCGCGAGGAACGCGCTCGAAAACACCTCCCCGTTCGCCGGCAGGTGCGCCGTCTCGGCCACGAACCTCCCGAGCCGCGCATGGTCGGCTGCGTCGATGCGGCCCATCGCGATCGAGGATAGGACGACGCCCGCGGCGCCTCAAGGGGCGGCAGGGGCGGACGGAGTCAGGCGTCGAGCGAGGCGGCGCGGACGGCCGCCGTCCGCGTGTGCACCCCGAGCTTCGAGTAGGCGTTCTCGAGGTGGCGGCGGACCGTCCCGGCGGAGATCCAGAGCCGCTCCGCGATCTGCGCGTTCGTCAGCCCCTCCGCGACGAGCTCGAGCACCTCGTGCTCGCGCGGCGTGAGCTGCCCCGCAGCCTCGGCCGCCGACGGCTCGGGCGCGGACCGGCGCGCGAGCCACCACGCGTAGCGGGCCTCGAAATGCGGGCGCAGCACGTCGAGCACGAGACAGTCGCGCTCCTCGAAGTCCGGGCCGTCCGGACGGTTGAACTGGAAGACCTTCGTATGGTGGAGCGGCGCGTCGAGGCCGACCGTGATCAGGTGCGTCTGCCCGACGGGCAGCATCCATTCGTCGTAGATCCGGCTTCGCCGGAGTTCTCGCAGCGTGACGAAGTCGGAGAGCCGGTAGGCGCGCCAGTCGCCCGTCGTCTCGTGGTACCGGCACAGCGGATGCTCGGCGCGCGCCTGCCAGTACGTGATCGGCGCGTCCATCCCGTCGATCGCGCCGACGGGATCCACCACGTGGTCGAGGTGGCGTTCGCGCACGCGGTCGAGCTCGTTGAACGCGGCGAAGTCGCAGGGGACGAGCCGCCGCAGCGCGGCGAGAAACGCCGGCGGAAACGGCTCGTCGCCGTCGACCGCCGCCGTCTCCGCGACGAACCGCCCGACGCGCACGAGATCCCCCGCGTCGAGTCGCTCCATCTCGTGACAGAAGATACGACGAACGTCACATGGACTCAACGGGCGCCGCGACCGATCGTGGAGCATCCGAACGAAAGGTGGCCCCATGAGCCGTTCCACCCGGCGCGTGCTCCTCGCGTGCGCCGTCCTCGCAACCGCGCTCGCGGCGCCGGCGATCGGCCGAGCCGACGTGGTCGCGCACTGGAATCAGATCGCCGAGCAGGACACGATTCCCCTCCGGCCGACCGCGCACGGAGAGAGCCGCGGCATGGCGATGGTCGCGGGCGCGATGTACGACGCCGTCAACGCGATCGACCGGAGTCACGAGGCGTACCTCCTCGACGTCGCTGCGGTTGGCGCCCAGCCGTGGGCCTCACAGGACGCCGCTGCGGCGACCGCGGCGCATCACGTGCTCGTCGCGATCGCCCCGCTTCAACAGGCGACGCTCGATGCCGAATACGCCTCGACGCTCGCCGACGTCCCGGACGGACCGATCGAGGACGAAGGCGTTCGGGCCGGGGAGGCAGCCGCCGGGGCGATGCTCGCCTTTCGGCAGGACGACGGGTTCCTCGCACCGTTCGACTTCAGCCTCGTGATCGCACCCGGCGCGGGCAACTGGCGGCCGGTCACGCCGACCGCAGTCGACCCCGACGCCTGGGTCGGCAACGAGAAGCCCTTCCTCATCGAGAGCCCCTCGCAGTTCAGGTCCGACGGGCCGAACGCACTGACGAGTGACGCGTACGCGAAGGACTTCGAGGAGGTGAAGGAGCTCGGCGCGATCGACAGCACGAAGCGGACGGCCGACGAGACCGCAGCAGCAGTCTTCTGGCAGTTCCCGCCGATCGCGCTCTGGAACGGCGTCGCGCGCCGGCTGGCCGACGCGCATGGCCTCGACGCCGCGGACCAGGCTCGTCTCTACGCGATGATCAACCTGGCCGCCGCCGACGGCGCGATCAGCTGCTGGAACGACAAGTGGTTCTGGCACTTCTGGCGGCCGCGGGCCGCGATCCGGGAGGCCGACACGGACGGGAACGCGGCCACGATCGCCGATCCCGCGTGGGAGGCGCTCTTCGCCCCGGCGACGCAGACGACCCCGCCGCTCGCGACGCCGCCGTTCCCCGACCACCCGTCGGGCCACGGCTGCGTCAGCGGCGCCACGACCCATGCCTTCCAGGACTTCTTCGGCACCGACAAGGCCGAATTCGACGTTGTCGGTGGACGCTCGCTCGACGGCGTGCCGATTCCGCCGAGGCATTTCGACCGGTTCTCGCGCGCGCTGAAGGAGGTCATCGACGCCCGGGTGTGGGGCGGGATCCACTTCCGCACGGCGGACGTGGGCGGCGCGGTCATCGGGAAGAAGGTGGCCCACTGGATGGAGCGGCACTACTTCAGGCCGACGAGGTAGTGGTCTAGCGGACGACGGCGATGAGGGCGCCGCCCACGACGACGAGGGCGGCGCCCACGACGACCCGGACACCGACCTGCTCCGACCGGCGCAGGAGGAGCGCGGAGAACACGACCCCGAACAGCGACTCGGTCGCGACGATCGGCGCGACCACCGAGACGGTGCCGCGGTAGAACGCCTCGAAGAGCGCGACGTACGAGAGCCCGACGAACGCGCCGGGGAGCAGCCAGCGCGCCACCACAGGCGCGGGCCATGCGACGGGGCTGCGTCGGGCGAGGACGAAGCCGCCCGTGACGACGAGGCTCGCGGCGAGCATCGCGGCGCCCGCGGTCATCGAGGGGACGTCGGTCTCGAGCGAGAGGTGCCGGACGAGGTTGTCGCGCAGCGCGAACAGCGCGGCGCCGACGAGCGCGATGGCGATCCCGATGCTGCGGACGTGGTGCGGGCGTTCCGGCTCGAGTGCGAGGGCAATGCCCCCCGCGACGACGAGGAGGGCGCCGACCAGAACGGCGGGCCCCGGCCGCTCGCCGAACCCGAGCACTGCGATCGTCACGGCGAACAGGGGGGCCATCCCGAACGCGACCGACGCCCGCGAGGAGCCCGCCTCGCGGATCGCCACGGTGATGAAGAGGTTCGAGAGGCCGGGTGCGATCGCGCCCGCGAGAAGGAACGGCAGCAGGCCCTGGAGCGTGACGCCGCCCTGCAGAGCGGCCGCGACGCAGAGCACGAGGAACGTCGCCGTCTGCATGAACATGGCGCCGACGGCTGCCGGGACGAGCGGCGGAACGAGCGCGAAGCGCACGGCGACCGGCATCGCGCCGAAGAGCGCCGCGGACGTGAACGCGAGCGCGACGGCGTCCATTGCTACGACCGCACCGGGACGAGACGGCGCAGCACACCGGCCGCGGCCGGCTCGGCGAGCAGCATCGCCGCGAGCATCAACGTGCAGCCGGCCCATCCCGCCCAGCCCAGCGTCTCGGAGAGGAGAAGCACGCCGAAGAGCGCCGCGAAGGGAGCCTCGAGCGTGAACACGACCGCCGTGCGAGCGGCCGTCTGGCGCGACTGCACCCACGTCGCGACGAGGTAGCCCAGCGCGCCGGCGAACACGCCGGTGACGACGAGCGCGTACCAGGTCTGCCCGTCGTCCGGCAGCTCGAGATCGCCGGCGGCCGCCGCGACGACGGCGAACGACGCGCACGCGACACCCATCTGGAGGAACGTGAGCGCTCGCGCATCGTAGCGGGGCGCGAAGCGCTCCATCGCGACGATCTGGAAGGACTGCGCGACCGCGTTCCCGAGGACGAGCGCGTTGCCCGCGGCCGAGCCCCCCGGCATCCCGCTGATCAGCGCGAGCCCGACGAGCGAGAGCGCGACGGCCGCCCAGACGGGTGCCGTCACCGGCGTTCGGAACAGCGCGAGCGCGAGGATCGGGGTGAACACGACGTAGAGGCCCGTGATGAACCCCGTGCTCGTGACGGTGGTCAGCTCGAGGCCGGCGGTCTGCAGGCCGTATGCGGCCGCGAGGAAGCTCCCCGCGAGGAGCCCTGCCGCCCAGCCGCCGCGCGGGAGCGTGCGGAGCGGCCGCCAGGCGAACGGGGCGAGCGCGAGCGCGGAGATCGCGAAGCGGACGGCCAGGAAGGCGAACAGCGGGTAGGCGACGAGCGCCTTCTGCACCGGGACGAACGTGTAGCCCCAGATCGCGGTGACCGCGACGAGAGCGAGGATCGGGGCCCGGGTCCGCGGCACCGCGCGAGGCTATCCGCGTGGCCGGAGGCGGCGTCAGCGCGCGCGGCGGAGAACCGCCGAGCGGGCTCGTGCGCCTGGCGGGAGGGGCGCCAAGGCCCATCGCAGGCCCGCCGGCCCGGACCGTGTTCGCACTCGACCCGACGCGGGCCGAGCTCATACTGCGCCGCGTTCCGTACGCTGTGGTCATGCCGCCCCTCGACACGCTTGGCCGGCCCGTCCGCGACCTGCGCATCTCGGTCACCGACCGATGCAACTTCCGCTGCACGTACTGCATGCCGAAGACGGTCTTCGGCCACGACTACCGCTTCATGGACCGAAAGGAGCTCCTCACGTTCGAGGAGCTCGAGCGGGTCGCGCGGACGTTCGCCTCGCTCGGCGTGGAGAAGATCCGGCTCACGGGCGGCGAGCCGCTTCTGCGGAAGGAGATCGAGAGCCTCGTCGCCCGGCTCTCGGCGATCGGCGGGCTCGATCTCACGCTGACGACGAACGCGTCGCTCCTCGCGCGCAAGGCCGAAGGCCTGCGCGACGCGGGGCTCGATCGAGTGAACGTCAGCCTCGACTCGCTCGACGACCCGACCTTCCGCGCGATGAACGACGTCGACTTCCCCGTCGCGCGTGTGCTCGAGGGGATCGACGCCGCGGCGGCCGCCGGTCTGCCGGTCAAGGTCAACGCGGTCGTCAAGCGCGGGGTCAACGACGGCGGCGTCGTCGAGATGGCCCGCCGCTTCCGCGGCACCGGCCACAGTCTCAGGTTCATCGAGTACATGGACGTCGGCGCGACGAACGGCTGGCGGCTCGACGACGTCGTCCCCGCCTCCGAGATCGTCGAGCGGATCGACGCCGTGTTCCCGCTCGAGCCGGTCGGCGCCGCGTACCGCGGCGAGGTCGCGCAGCGCTTCCGCTACCGCGACGGCGCGGGCGAGATCGGGGTCATCGCCTCGGTCACCCAGCCGTTCTGCGGCGACTGCACCCGGGCGCGGATCTCCGCCGAGGGGAAGCTCTACACGTGCCTCTTCGCCGTGCGCGGCACCGACCTTCGCGCCCTCCTCCGCGGCGGCGCGACGGACGACGACCTCCGCGACGCGATCACGGCCGTGTGGGCGGCGCGCACCGACCGCTACTCGGAGATCCGCACCGAGCGGACCTCCGACCTTCCGCGGATCGAGATGTCGTACATCGGCGGGTAATCCGCAGGTCGATCGGCATCTCCCCCGATGCCTCGACGGCGGTGTGGGGGGACACTGTCCTCCACCGAGCCAAAGGAGGGGCGATGGCGGGGGATCTCACGACCACGTATCTCGGTCTCGCGCTCGACTGTCCCCTGATTGCCTCGTCGTCGCCGCTCACCGGGCAGCTGGCGTCCCTGCGCACGCTGGCCGAGATGGGGGCCGGGGCGGTGGTGCTGCCGTCCCTCTTCGAGGAGGAGCTCACGAAAGGGGACGAAAGCGCCGCCGACGCGCTGTGGTCCCGCGACGTCCGTGCGGGCGCAGCGGCGGCCTACATGGAGTCTGTCGACCGTGGCCACCTCGACGGCTACCTCGACCTCGTGCGCGATGCGTCGCGCGAGCTCGACATTCCCGTGATCGCGAGCCTCAACGGCAGCACGCCCGGCGGCTGGACGCGGGCGGCCGAGCTTCTCCAGCAGGCGGGGGCTGCGGCCGTCGAGCTCAACGTGTACGCCGTCGAGTCGGACCCGTACTCCTCGGGAGCGGCGATCGAAGAGCGCATGCTCCGTCTCGTCCTGTCCGTGCGTCAGGCCGTGAGCATCCCGGTCGCGGTCAAGCTCTCGCCCTTCTACACCGCATTCGCAAACGTCGCGCAGAGACTCGCCGAGGTGCGGGCCGACGGCATCGCGCTCTTCAACCGCTTCGTCCAGCCGGACGTTGACGTGAACGCCGTCGACGTCGTGGCCGAGTTCAGCCTTTCACGGCGGGAGGAGCTGAGCCTGCGGCTCCGCTGGCTCGCGATCCTCCGCGGACGGGTCGACGTCAGCCTCGCGGCGACCGGCGGCGTTCACGAGACGGAGGACGCGGTGAAGGCGATCCTCGTCGGCGCCGACGCGGTGATGATGGCCTCGGAGCTCATGCTCGAGGGCCCCGGGCGTCTGCGCGACGTGCGGGAGGGCGTCGGCGAGTGGCTTGCGGCGCACGACCTCACGCTGGGGGAGGCACGCGGCCGGTTGAGCCAGATCGCGTGCGGAGACCCGCGGGCATACGAGCGAGCGCAGTACGTCCAAACGATCGGAGCGGCGAACGCGACGTGACTCAGGCCCACTCGAGCGGTTCGTAGCCGCTCGCGACCGGCGCCGAGATGATCAGCACCCGGGCGACCGCGCCCGAGTCGTTCCGCACCGTACGGCGCAGCGCAGGGTCGAGGCGCGCGTAGGAGCCGCGCCGCAGCGGGTGGTCGACGCCCTCGACGACCATCACCGCGTCGCCGTCGAGGACGAGGAATACCTCCTCGTGCGCGCGCCCCGCCTCGTCGTGCTCGGGGATCGACTCGCCGGGCGGGAGCTCGACCGCGTTGATCCCGAACGAGCCGATCTCGAGCGACCGCCGGACGAGCACCCATTTCCCGTACGCGCGCTCGAGATCCTCGTCGTGCTTGATCGTCAGCCCGTTCATCCCACCCTCCGTGTCGCTCGACCGGGTGATCCTGCCATGTCAGGTCGCTTCCTCGGGGGACGGTCGTCCCGCCCCGATAGACTCGGACCAGTGACGGGTTACGCGGAGGCACGCCGGCTGCCGCGTGGTTGGGCGCACCTGCTGCTCCAGATCGCGGTGTGGTTCGGCTTCTACGGCGCCTATCAGGCTGCGCGGGGCGCGGCCGACCGTGGCGTGGGCGAGGCCTTCTGGAACGGCACGCTCGTGATCGAGACGGAGCACCGGCTCCGAATGTTCATCGAGCCCGCCGTCCAGGACTTCGTGGAACGCTCGACTGTGCTCGTCGCCGCGACGACCTACACGTACTGGCTCTCGCAGTTCGCGGTCGTCGGGATCTCCCTCCTCTGGATCTACTTCCGCCACCACGAGCGCTTCGCCGACTTCCGCAACTGGATCATCGGCGCGAACCTCCTCGGTCTCATCGGCTACGTCGTGATGCCGACCGCGCCCCCGCGGATGTTCCCCGAGTGGGGCTTCACCGACACGCTCGCCGAGCTCGGCTCGGTCAACCAGCAGAGCGACGTGGTCACGTTCGCGGCGAACCCGTACGCGGCGATGCCGAGCCTCCACGCGATGGACGCGCTGATCGTCGGCCTCGTGATGGCCTCGGTGTGCCGCTCGCGCGTCGCCCGCGTCCTCTGGCTCGTCTGGCCGGTGTGGGTGTCCTTCGCGGTGATGGGCACGGGCAACCACTTCTGGCTCGACTGCCTCGCCGGATTCGTGCTCGCGATCGTCACGGGCCTGATCCTCTTCCGCCGCCGCATCCGGCAGTTCGTCCCCGGGCTGTGACGCCCGAACCACTCCCGGGGGACGTCCCCAGCGGCCGGGGGCGGGCGTGAGCGAGCCCGAAGGGCCGCGTGGCGACGCTGGTTCCTCGGGCGGCGCCCGGCCGGAGGGCACAGTATTCGAATACGGGCCCGAAGAGCCGGGTGCCGCGAGCGACGTCAGGGGCTCGCGGAGTCCGGCTCCGCGGGCCGGGAGCGAGCCCCGGCGAGGGGCCAGCGTAAACCAGCTCGATCGCGTCAAGCAGGAGTACACGCAGGCGGCCCGCGAGATCCTGCGCCGCTCGATGCGCGGCGTGGCGCGGACCAAGCTGACGCCGGACATGCTCACGCTCGTCGGCGTCGCGCTCTGCCTCGCCGGCGCGGTGCTCGTGGGGTTCGAGACCCGCAACGAGTACCTCTTTTTCTGGCTCGGCGGCGTGCTGTTCGTCATCGGGTCGATCGCGGACATCCTCGACGGGGCGCTCGCGCGGGCCGCGGGCAAGGGCACGGTCTTCGGCGCGTTCCTCGACTCGACGTTCGACCGCGTCGGCGAGGCGGCGATCCTCGCGGCGATCGGCCTCTCGTTCATGCACGACTCGAACGAGGTCGCGCTGATGGCGGCGTTCGCGGCGGTGATCGGGTCGTTCCTCGTCTCGTACACCCGGGCGCGGGCGGAGGCGCTCGGCCTGCGCGGCGACGTCGGGTTCGGCTCGCGCGTCGAGCGCGTCGTGCTGATCGGGATCGGCCTGTTCGTGGCGCCCTGGGGCTGGCTCCAGTGGCCGATCTACGTCCTCGCCGCCCTCGCGTGGATCACGGTCGCCCAGCGGATCCTGTTCGTCCGCCGCCAGCTCCGCGAGCTCGCCGAGACCTCCGACTAGCCTCCTTTGCGGGGTGACGCGAGCGGCCGCGCGCTCGTCTCGTTCCGCGGTGCAGGCATGGCAGAGTACGTTGCCCAACTACGGCGCGAGCGCGACGGGGCGTGCGTGCCGGGTGGGAACTGCACCTCTCGCACTGGTCGGGCCGTCCTCGAGATCGCGAGCGACTGGTCCTATCGCCGGTTCGAGCATCTCTACGGCCGCCTCACGTACCGCGGGGCGCCCGTCTTCGGGTTTCGCTCGACCCGATACGGCGTCCCGCTCGACGCGTACGGCCGGAACGTCTACCTCGACCCCCCGGCTCCGCCTACGGCCTGGGCTGGAAGCGGGAGAACAGCTTCCTCGTCCACAACCCGAACGGGACGTTCTGCTACGGCTTCTACCCGCACTCCGCCGCCGGCACCGGCGCAGGCTCGGGCTATCGCGCGACCGTGATCGGCCCCGGCGTGACGCCGGCCGTCATCTGGCAAGGGCCTGCGGCAGGGCCGTTCGATCCCGCGCGCGACGCGGAGGAAAGCGCCCGGCAGCGCGCGCAGCTCGCAGGCGACCGGCTCCGCAAGGTCAACTGATACGCGGCAGCCGCGAATACGCGCTATAGTGCTATCAGTTTGACTGCTAGCACTTCTCAGAAGCGAACCGGCATCCTGGTCAGGATGCCGGCGTCCCTGAAGGGCGCGCTCATCCGCGAGACCGCGCGCAGGGCCTCGAACCTCAACGACGTAGCCGTCGGCATCCTCGCCGACGAGTTCGACATCTCCTATATGCCGACGGGCCGTCGCCGCAAAGTGCTAGCAGGGTCCAGCCCCGTCCTTCTTCTCCGCGTTCCGCAGGAGCTGAAGGACGAGATCCATGCGGAGGCGTCGCGGCGCGACTCCAACGCGAACGACGTCATCCTCTCCGCGCTCGCCGAAGGGCTCGGCGTTCCCGCGCAGAGCAATCGCAAAGGAAGGAAGCTCATGGCAAGCGAGAACGGCTCGCAGAACGGCAGCGCCCGCTCGAAGGACAAGGTGCGCGTCGCGATCATCGGCGTCGGCAACTGCGCCAACTCCCTCCTCCAGGGCATCGAGTACTACAAGGACGCGAAGTCGGACGAGACCGTACCCGGCCTGATGCACGTCGACCTCGGCGGCTACCACATCTCGGACATCGAGTTCACCGCCGCGTTCGACGTCGTCAAGGGCAAGGTCGGTGTCGACCTCGCCGAGGCGATGTGGGCGTTCCCGAACGACACGATCAAGTTCGCGGACGTGCCGAAGACCGGCGTCACCGTGTCGCGCGGCATGACCCACGACGGGATCGGCAAGTACCTCGCCCAGGTCGTCGAGAAGGCGCCGGGCGAGACCGCCGATATCGTCAAGATCCTCCGCGAGACCGGGACCGACGTCGTCGTCAACTACCTCCCGGTCGGCTCCGAGGCCGCGACGAAGTGGTACACGGAGAAGATCCTCGAGGCCGGCTGCGCGATGGTGAACTGCATGCCGGTGTTCATCGCCCGCGAGAGCTACTGGCAGAAGCGGTTCGAGGAGGCCGGCGTCCCGATCATCGGCGACGACATCAAGTCCCAGGTCGGCGCGACGATCTCGCACCGCGTCCTGACGACGCTCTTCCAGGACCGCGGCGTCCACCTCGACCGCACCATGCAGCTGAACGTCGGCGGCAACTCCGACTTCCGCAACATGCTCGAGCGCGAGCGTCTCGAGTCGAAGAAGATCTCGAAGACGAATGCGGTCACGTCGATGCTCGACTACGAGATCGGCGCGGACAACGTCCACGTCGGCCCGTCGGACTACGTGCCGTGGCTGACCGATCGCAAGTGGGCGTACATCCGCATGGAGGGCTCGTCGTTCGGCGACGTGCCGCTCAACATCGAGCTCAAGCTCGAGGTCTGGGACTCGCCGAACTCGGCCGGCATCGTGATCGACGCCGTCCGGCTCGCGAAGCTCGCGCTCAACAACGGGATCGCGGGCGCGCTCGAGGCCCCGTCGAGCTACCTGATGAAGTCGCCGCCCGTGCAGATCGTCGACAGCGAGGCGCACGAGAACACCGAGCGCTTCATCCGGCAGAACGCGCTGAAGGCGAAGACGAAGGCCGCGGCGAAGGCCTGAGCAAGCCTCGGGCGCCGGCGAAGCCGGCAGCCCACTTCAGGGATGTGCCCGAGGCCCGGCGAAGTCGGGCCCCGGAAGTCTGCGGCATGCGTTCCGCGAAAGCGGAATGCACGCTCGCAGGCAAGAAGTCCAGGGCCTCGGCGGTTGCGGATAGGCACACTGACGCCCGTGGCGCTTCGCATCTGCCTCGTCACCCCGCACGCGTGGTCGGTGCCCCACGACACGAACGAGCACGTCACGGGTGTCGCCGCCGCGCTCCGCGCGCGGGGCCACGAGGTCGTCGTGCTGGCGCCGTCGTCGCGCTCGGCCGACCTCGTCGCCGGCCGCCGGGCGCTGCAGGAAGGAAGGCTCGCGGACGTCGTCGCGCTGTCGCGCGCGGTCCCGGTCTCGCCCCGCGCCGCCTTCGGGATCCCGGTCGGCGTACGGGCGAACGTCGCGACGGCGCTCCGCCGCGGCGACTTCGACGTCGTGCACGGCTTCGACCCGGCGATGCCGGGTCTCTCGTACGTCGCGCTTCTCGAGTCGGAGACGACGACGGCAGCGACCTTCGTCGATCCCGAGCGGCTCGGCTTCCCGGCACGGAGGACGCATCGCGACCGGCTGCTCGCCAGGATCGATGCCCTCGTCGCCACGTCGGACGAGGTCGCGGAGCGCGCCGCCGACCGGTTCCCCGGTGCGTTCACGGTGGTGCCCGCAGGCGTCGACCTCGACCTGTTCCGGCCCGGCCGGAAGCGGAACCTCGTCGTGATCGAGACGTCCGCGGCGGGGCTTGCGGTCGTCCGCTCCGCGCTGCGCGCACTGCGCTCTCTCCCGGGCTGGGAGGCGATCGTGCTCCGCACGGCGCGCCTTGCGGCGCGCCCGTCGATCCCGATGCGCCTGCGCGACCGCATCCACGTCCGCACGGCCGTCTCCGCGGCCGCACGCGCGGAGCTCCTGCAGGCCGCGGCGGTTGTCGTGCCCTCCCCCGACGGTCTCCGGCGGCTGCGGGACGAGGCGGCCGCCGCGGGCTGCGCGCTCGTCGATCTTCCGGGACTTCTCGCGCAGCCGGAGCTCGCTGCGGCGGCGCTCCTCCGACTCGCGGAGGACCGCGACGCGCGCGAACGGGAGGCGACTGCACTACGGGAGGGCGTCGCCCACGGTGGCTTCGCGGACGTCGCGGAGCGGCTCGAGGGCCTCTACGCGGCAGCGGCCCGGCGTCGACGGCCCAGCCGCACGCACGAGACCGAGCCGCTCGCCGACCGCGAGTGGATCGTCGCCGACCTCCACATGCACACGAGCCACTCGAGCGACTGCTCGATCGAGCCCGCCGCGCTCGTCGAGCATGCGGAGGCGGAGGGGCTCGGCGCGATTGCGGTCACCGACCACAACGTCTTCACGGGAGCGCTCGAGGCGGTCGAGCTCGCGCGCGACCGCGAGCTCGTCGTGGTTCCCGGCGAGGAGGTCAAGACCGACCGCGACGGCGAGGTGATCGGGCTCTTCCTCCGCCACGAGATCCCACGAGGGATGACGTTCACGGAGACCGTCGCGGAGATCCGCGAGCAGGAGGGCGTCGTCTACGTGCCGCACCCGTTCGACCGCATGCACGCGATCCCGGCTCCGGCGACGCTGCACCACCACCTGCCCGAGATCGACGTGCTCGAGGTCTACAACGCCCGCCTGCTGTTCGACGGGTACAACGAGGAGGCGCTCCGCTTCGCGCGGAAGTACGGGCTGCTCGCAGGTGCCGGCTCGGATGCCCACGTACTGCAGGGCGTGGGCACCGGCGCGCTGCGGATGCGGCGGTTCGACGGGCCGGAGGAGTTCCTTCTCTCGCTCCGCACCGCCACCGTGCTCCGCCGCCCGAAGTCGCTCGCGTACCTCCAGTCCCTCAAGTGGGTCGCGCAGGCGCGCGACCGCCTCGCGCCGTCGCCGCGGTAGAGGAAGCAACCCCGGCGCCCCCGAATGAGAGAAGCGATGGCGAGCCCCGACGAGCGGCCTGCGCGGCAGACCTCCGGTCGTACCGCGAAGCCGTCGAACGTCGACGAGATCCAGGAGCGCTACCTCCGCCGCGCGATCTCCGAGATCAACGAGCTCGGCGACGAGCTGCTCGCCCTCGGCGACGAGCTGCACGTGCCGGTGCTCGGGAGCGGCCACCCGCTGGGCGACGTGTTCCTGCTCAAGCACCGCCCGACGGCGAGCGAGATCCAGGAGGGCGTCGCGTTCTTCGGCCGATCGGGCCAGGCGCTGCTCAAGTCGCTCCAGCGCCTCTCGGTCGACCCGCTCGCCGTCTACGGGACGAACTGCCTCAAGTTCGGCACCGAGGACCCGGCCGACGCGCGGGACTGGCTCACGCGCGAGCTCCACATCGTGCAGCCGCGCCTCGTCGTCGCGATGGGCGACGAGACCGTCGCGTTCCTCGACGCGCTCGAGTTCCCGCTCGCGGAGCAGCTCGCGGCCGAGCGCGAGGGCGAGCTCCAGCCGTTCACGCCGACGATCGAGGCCCTCGTCACGCCCGATATCGACGCGTGCCTCGACGAGCAGTCGGCGAAGACGCGCTTCTGGAACGCCTTCAAGACGCTCGGCACGTGGTGGGCCGAGCTCCCGCCGTACTGAGCGGACGGAGGCGCGCGGCACTCGGGGCGCTGCTCGCGGCGCTCGTCGCGTGGGACGCGCTCCCCGCCGAGCTGCCGACGCTCTCCGACCGGCTCGACCTCGCGCTCGTCGCGCTCGTCCTCCTCCCCGCCGCGTTCGCGGCCGCCTGGCTTCTGCTGCCGCTCGCCGAGGCACGCCTGCTCCCGATCGCCGCGGCGACGCTCGCCGCGGCGTCCGTCGTGCTCGGCGTGGCGGGTCTCGGCGCGGCATTCAACGTCGCGAAGCTCCTCGCGCTGATCCTGCTCGGCTTCTGGTTCCTTCGCCTGCTCGAGGAGCTCTGGTGGGTCGTGCTCGTGGCCGCTCTGATCCCGTGGGCGGACGTCTTCTCCGTCTATCGCGGGCCGACCCGCGAGATCGTCGAGGAGCGCCCCGGTGTGTTCGAGCGGATCGCGGTCGAGTTCTCGATCCCGGGCGAGCACGATGCGGCGCGCATCGGCCCGCCCGACGTCTTCTTCTTCGCGATGTTCCTCGCCGCCGCCGCGCGCTTCGGGCTCCGCCCCGGCGCGACCTGGCTCGGGATGACGGCCGGCCTTGCCCTGACGCTTTACGCGACCGACGTGCTCGACGTCGCCGGGCTACCCGCGCTGCCCGCGATCTCGCTCGGGTTCGTGCTCCCGAACGCGGACCTGCTCTGGCGGGCGCTCCGCGAACGGAGCGCCCGGCCGAGCAGCGAGGCCGACGGCGGCTAGCAGTTCTGGGTGACCCACGCCTCGATGTGGGCGCTGGCCTGCTGGACCTCCTGCGAGTCGAGGGTCGCCGAGAGCGCCTGCAGCTTCGCGAGCGTCTCCGGGTCCGGCGTCCCGCTCGTCAGGTCGACGCCCTTGAGCGCCTCGGCGATCTTGCCGAAGTTCTCCGCGAGCACCTGCCAGTCGGCCTTGATCTCGTCCGGCACCTCGTCCGCGAGCTCGTCGAACAGCTTCGAGACGTTCTCCACGCCTGCGTCCTGGCCGCCCATCGCGGAGGCGAGCTTCGTGCCGAGCCCCGCGAGCTCCGCGCACTTGCCGGTGAGCGCCCCGATGTCGGTGCTCGAGGACGTGTCGGTCGCCGTGTCGTCAGTGGTCGCCGTGTCGTCGGTGGTCGCCG
>DASSJV010000100.1:0-15345 GCA_035691005.1 Gaiella sp.
GGCGTCGAGATTCGCCCCTGCGCCCTCCGCGGCGGCGAGCTGCGCGACGCCGTACGCCGCGTTCGCCGCGACCCCGAGGACGAACGCAGCGAGCGCCTGCCAGTAGAACCGCTGCCCGCGCCGCGCGATCAGGGCGACCCCCGCGACGAGGAACAGGAAGTGGAGGAGGAACTTCACCATCCCCTTCGCCCATTGCGCGAGCGCCTGGGAGGTGTCGAGGTTGAAGAAGCCGATCAGGTAGACGAGGAGGAAGGCGGCGAAGAACGCGAGCGTGATCGCGGCCGCCCGCGTCATCCGCCCGTCCAAGCGCTCGATCCGATTCACGGTGAACGCGGCGAGGAAGAGGAACGTCACGACGTCGGAGAACGCGAGCGTGCCCGCGACCTCCCACTGGAGCTTCGCGAAGGTGACGGTGAAGACGGTCGCGAAGAAGAGCCCCTCGACGATGGGGGCCCGGCGGGCGACGACGCGTGGTCGGTCGAGGGCCAGGGTCGCCACGGCGTCGAATCGTAGGGATCAGCCGGGCGGCGCGACCTCGATCTGCGGCTGGAGGCCGGCGCTGCGCGCCTCCGCTGCGGAGCTGGCGCCCTGCTCGTAGGACTCGATCCCCGTGTAGACGACCTTCCAGCGGAGGCAGCCGTCCTCCTGGACCTGGGCGTCGACGTAGCCGACGCGCTTGACCCGTGCGAGGAGCGCGTTCGCCTCAGCCGGGGTGTCGCGCCGGCCGAAGACGAGGTCGAGGTCGCCCGAGTCGCCGGGCTTCGCGACGAGGACACAGTCCGCGGGCGACGGGAAGTGCACGCCGTTTCTGAGTGCGATCGCCGGGTAGACGACGAGCGGCACCGCGACGAGGGCGACCGCGACGCGCCGCGTCGTCGAGCGTCTCATCGTGGTTCCTCCGTGCCACTCCGCCAGACGGATGCGAGCAGGAGAGGCGTCGCGACGGCCGAGAGCAGGACGACGGCGCCGGTGTAGCGGACGATCGGGTTCGCCGACTCCTGGGCGGTGGTCGGCAGCTCGCGGAAGGCGTACGTCGCCCATGCGCCCCCGAGGAACACCAGCCCGAGCAGGGCGGCGAGGTACGCCGCGAGACGTCGATCCCCCCAGATCAGCGCCGCCCCCAGCGCGATCAAGGCGACGACGGGCACGACCGACCAGAGCGTCGTGTCGAAGACCACGTCGAACGAGAGCCGAAGCGAGTCGAGCATCCTGTCGAGCGAGCCGCCCGTGCCCGCGTCGGCGGGCCCCTCTCCGCCGACGCCTTTGCTGCGGTACCAGAGCCGCCATGGGAGCGCCGCCAGCGCGACCACGGCCGCAACCGCGAGCAGGCGTGGCCACGCGACCCGATAGCGCCCGTACGAGGCCCCCAGGGCGACCCCGAGTGCTGCCGCTGCGAACAGGAGGCCCTCGCGCTTCGTGAGTCCGGCCCCGGCGAGCAGCAGTGTGGCCGCCGCAAGTCGCCACCCGAGACCGTCGCGGAGCCATAGCGCGAGCAGCAGCGCGCCGACGACGAAGAGCACGTCGACCAGGACGTCCGCCTGCGGGACGAGGAGGCCCGCGGCGACGCGCGGGACGGTGAGCACGAGGACGAGCGAGGGCCAGAGGAGCCAGGCCGGGACGTGGCGGTAGAGGCAGCCCGCGATCGCAGCGGTTGCCCCGACGACGATGAACCAGTACTGCAGGTGGAACGTCGTCACGTCGGCGGCGCCCAGCGCATGGAATGCCGCGGCGTCGAGGATCGGGACGACAGGCGGGTAGTTCGGGTTCGCAAACGTCGTGAAGACCTGGTGGTCGAGCCCGCCGAAGAAGTAGATCCCCTTCGCCTTCGGCACCCAGAACGCCCACGCGTCGTATGCCTGCAGGCTCTGCAGACGCGCCGAGCGGAAGAGCGCTTCGAGCAGGAGACCTGCCAGCGCGACCCCTCCTGCCGTGACGAGCACCGCTCCGGAGGAGGCATGCCGGTCCGGATCGCCGTAGCCCCGCGGAAGCGGGCGTCCGAGGAGGACGCCTGCCGTCACGGCGCCGGCGGTGCCACAGGCGAACGAGATCACGAGCTCCCATCCGCCGAATGGCACGCCTACCACGAGTAGCTGCGTCCAGACCACGCCGAATGCGGCGACGGCGAGGAGGTACGCGAGGCCGGCGAGCCGAAGCACGTCGGTCCAGCGCGCGAACCCTCGGATCGCCCAGAGCAGTGTGATGCCGAGCACCGCGTAGCCGGCGTTCAGCGCGACGAGCCCAAGGATCGCGCGGAGCGTCACGATCCCCGCCGAAGGATCGAGAGGCCATCGGCGCCCTCCCAGACGGAGTCCGCGCCGCTGTACGCACTGCGATCGCAGCCGACGCAGACGATCCACCGTGCGTCGGGATCGAGTCGGCGCGGGAGCAGGAAGTACCGGAGAAAGGGCTCGGACGACCCCGCCGTGAGCTCGGTCCACCCTGGCCGGGGGTCACCCGCGGCAACCGCGAAGCTCTCGTGTGGCGGGATCAGGCCACGCGCCTCGACGAGCAGGCTCTGATCGGGAAACACGGAGTTCCCGGCTCCGAGATCACGGTCGACCAGGTCTAGTGCGGCGTTCGTGCGGGCCGTTTGGTTCGCATCATGGAACGCATCCGGGTAGCGGACGGCGAGTGCGACGACGGTGATCGTCAGGCAGAACCCCACCACGAGCCTACGCGTTGCGATCCCGGCCGAAAACCAGCGCTGGCGCTCGTCGTCGATCGGCAGAGGCTAGCCGGTACCGCGGCTTGTCGATAGGCACCCATGGCAGCAGCCTGAGCGCTCGCTTTCGCAGTCGGCGACTCCCGCGTGCGTCGCGGTCGTATCCTGTCTCGTCTGGTGGGCGCCTCCGACCACCTGTTCGCTTGGCTCCGCAGCGCGCTCGGCCACATCGATCCGCGGACGGACCGGCCGCAGGGGTTCGTCAGGTTCGGTGTAGCCGCGTACGTCGCGCTCGTGGTCGCGCTCGGGCTCATTTACTTCGCGAAAGCCGTGGATCGACTCGGCGGCGAAGCGAGCCGCAACGTGGCCGCGAAGTACGACGACCGTGAGTTCGGCGGCGGCAACTCGCTCGGCGTGGACAAGGAGGCTCTGACCGAGGCACGCGCCCGGATCCCGGAGCATGCGGCGTACCGTCTTCTCGTTGGACACGACGCCGCCGACCTCCTGAACTACGTCCGGTACTTCTTGATGCCACGGCGGCCGGATCCTGACGCCACCTGGGTGCTCTGCTACCGCTGCGACGGCGCGGTGCTCGGCAACGGAATCCACGTCGTCTGGGCAAACGACGCGGGCATCACCCTCGGCCGGCTGTCCGGATGAGCGTTCGATCCCTGCTCGGCCTTGCGATCGGAAACCTCGTCGTCCTCGGCGTGGGGTGTTGCCTGCTCTGGGGCGCCAGGGGGCTCAGGTCATGGGCTGAGCTTGCACGGCTCTCGGGACTCGCCTATCTGATCGGGGTCGCGACTCTCGGGGTCGTCCTCTCGGTCGAACTCGTGGCCGGCGTGCCTTTCGGCGTTGCAACCATCATGGTCCCGTGCCTCGTCGTTGCGCTCGCGGGCCTCGTCCTCGGACGGCTCCTGGGGCGCCCACGTCCGCGGCTTCACGGTGGCGACCCGCGGGGCATCGGATTCGTCGCGGCCTCCTACGGAGCGCTCCTGGTCGTCTATGTCGAGGCGCTCTTCCGTGCGAGTCGTCTGGCGCCGCTGTCGAACTACGACGGCTGGGCGTTCTGGGTTCCGAAGGCCGAGGCGATCTACTTCCTCGGAGGGCTGGACGAGCAGTTCTTCGGGCAACTTCCCAACCCGACCTATCCGCCGCTCGTGCCGGCGCTCGAGGCAGCGGCCTTCCATGCGATGGGCTCGGCCGACGTCGTGACCTTGCACGTGCAGTTCTGGTGCTTCCTCACGGGCTTCGTCGCGGCCGTGGGCGGGCTGCTCGCGCCACGGGTGCACGCGGCGCTGCTCTGGCCCGTTCTGCTGTTCGTGCTCGTCGCTCCGCGTGTCGTCGCACGCTCGCTCGAGCCGCAGGCCGACTTCCTGCTCGACTACTTCTTCGTTCTGGCGGCCCTGCTGGTCGGGCTCTGGCTCCTCGACCGGCGAGCGTGGCAGCTGGGCGTCGCGTCGTTGTTCCTCGGGGGCGCGATGGTGACGAAGCGCGAAGGCGCGCTGCTGGCGGTATGCGTGATGGTCGCGGCCCTCGTGGCGTCTTGGCGCACGCGTCGATTCGCATGGCCGCGGATCGTCCTCGCCGGCGGTTGTGCGCTCGCCCTCGCCGCGCCGTGGCGCATCTGGTTCAGCTCTCGCGGCCTCACGGGCGAGTTTCCCACCAGCGGGTTCCTCGGCCTGTTCGAGCATCTGGATCGGCCGTGGCCCGCGCTCCAGTCGGTCGCGAAGACAATGCTCGACTACGAGCTTTGGCTGCTCGTGCTTCCCCTGGCCGGGCTTGCGATCGCCCTCGCACTCGTCTCGGGCGCACGTCTGCTGCCCGTGTATGCGACGCTCGTCTACGGCCTCAGCGTCGCGGGCTTCGTGTGGGTGCTCTGGTCGTTCACCGAGATACCGCTGCCCTTCGCGCAGGACGAGGGCGTCAACCCGATCGTCCGCCTCTGCGGGTCGCTCGTGCTCCTCTCGGCGGGCCTCGTCCCCCTGCTCCTCGACGCTGCCTGGCGCGGTGGGGACCGCGGAGACCGGCAGGGCTGATCATGCGTCTGTCGCCGAGGTCACGCGCGAAGCGCACGCAAGTACGGTCGCTACGAGGCCGTGACCTCCTCGAGCAGTGCGGCCATCTCCTCGACGCGCGTGCGCCGCGACAGGCGGCGGCGCCACTCGTCGCTCAGGTCGACGTCGGACAGGTCGCCGTCGCGCCAGCGCGCATGGAGCTCGTCGAGCGCCTCGCGGATCGCGGACGGGTCGTCGGGCGGCGCGACCACGCCCGCCCCGGTCTCCCGGATCAGCTCGGCGGCCGCGCCGTCGGGCGGCACCGCTGCGAGGATCGGCCGCCCCACTGCGATGTACTCGAAGACCTTACCGGAGAGCACCCCGCGGCCGCGGCCGTCGGCCTCTGGAATCAGGAGGAGCAGTGCCTCGGAGTCCCGTTGGAGGGCGAGCGACGCCGCCCGCGACGCGTACGGGCGGAGCTCGAGGCGGTCGCCGAGCCCGAGCCCCTCCGCCCACTCGCGGTCGGCGGGGCGGAAGTCGCCGAGGAAACGGGCGACGACGTCGAGGCCGGAGTCGTGCAGCGCCTGCAGGAACGGACGCGGGTCGCGGCGGCCGAAGAAGCTTCCCGTGTGCGTGATCCGAAACCGGTCGGACGGGTTTCGCTCGAGGCCCGCGACGTCGTCGAAGTCGCAGCCGTTCGCGATCGTCACCACCCGGCCGCGGGGCCCGAGCGCGCGCGTCTCCTCGGAGATCGCCTCCGAGACGCACGTGATCGCGTCGGCGCGCGCCGCGACGAGGTGCGCCACCCGCCGGTGGAGCGAGGACTTCGCCCGCGTCGCCGTGCTGTCCGCGCGGCGGTGCGCATGTGCGACGAGCGAGTCACGGAGATCCGCGACCCAGCGCGTTCCGGTCGCGCGCGCGATCGCGGCCGCGATGAGATGGGTCGAGGGCGGCGGCGACGTCGAGACGACCACGTCGATCCCGTGCCGCCGGACGAGCCGAATGCCGGCCGGGATCGCCGTCAGGGCCCACGTCGCGTTCTCGTCGGGCACGACGAGCCGGCGGAGCTGGAGGCGCGCGCGGGTCGCGACCCGCTCGAGCCCCTGGGTCCCGGCGAGCACCTCCGACGGCTTGCCGCCAGAGACCCCTACGTACCGGGCGCGGTGCACCCACGCCTGCGAGGGCGCGCGGAGTCCGTCGTCGCGGTGCAGCCAGCGCGGGTCGTCGGGCGCGAGGACGTGCGTCTCGACGCCCATCGCGGGGAGGTACTGCGCGAGCTTCAGAGGTCGCTGCACGCCACCGCCGCCTGCGGGCGGGAAGTAGAAGCTGACGAGGAGGGCCTTCACCGGCGGCGATCGTACTGTCAGCCGACGAGCCGATACAGCACCCAGCGCCGGTCTCTGTGAACGACGGGCGAGTCGAACGAGAGCTGCGGGAACCGGTCGCCGTCGACGACGAGCCAGGTAGCGCCGCAGGCGCGCGGGATCGCGAGGTCGCCGGTCCGCGCGAAGCGGCGGAACTCCTCGACCCGCGCGCGGGGCCGGTTCGCAACGGTGTCGGCGACGTGGCCCGGCGGAGCGACGCAGATCCGGATCGGCGCGACGGCGTTGAGGCGGTAGCTCGCCTCGGGGTCCGCGTACACGACCGCGCCCACGGGCAGCCGGTCGCGCACGGCCGCGACGAGCCCGGGCGAGAGAGGGTTGGGCGGTCGCGTGTCCGACGGCGACCAGTGGGTGAGCCCGTGGACGTACGTCGGCAGCAGAAACAGTGCCGAGGCCAGCGCGGCGCTGCGCTCGAGCGGGAGGCGGGGACGCAGCCCGACGACGAGCGCCGCGACGGCGCCCGCCGCCGCGAACCACGTTGCGAGGGCCGGCCCACCGGTCTCGAGCGTGTAGCCGAAGTCGCCGGGGTAGAGCAGCTGCAGGGCGATTCCCGCGGCAAGGGCAAGCGGCGCGACGAGGGGGCCGACGAGCCGCGCGAGCACGCCGATCCCGCCTGCGAGCGCGATCGCGAGCGGCAGGAAGCCCGCCAGCCTCCGCGACTGCGAAAGCGAGACCGCGTCCGAGAAGGGCGTGAAGAGCCACGGGACGAGGCACACGAGGAGGACGGCGAGCGCGCCGCCGACGACGTACGCCGCCCAGCGCCGCCGTGCGGCGAGCCCGGCGAGCGGGAGCAGCAACAGGGCGGCGACCGCGACCGCGCCCGTGCGCGAGAACAGCTCCGGCACGAGCGAGAAGCGGTCGGGGTCGCCGGAGAGCTGCCCGGCGTACTGCGCGAACGCGCGCGTGCGCTCCGCCGGATCGGGGTCGACGGAGGCGGTGTCCCTGACGACGGGAAGCAGCCAGGCGAAGAACGCGGCGGCGGGCACGACGAGCGCGGCAAGCGCGACGACGCCCGCCCGCCCGCCCCCCTGTCGCCAGAGCCGGCGGACGGCGAGGAAGCCCGAGAACGGGATCCAGAGGAAGAGCGCATAGGTCGGGTGGACGACGGCGAGCGAGAGCGACGCGGCCGCGGCCGAGGCGAGGAGCGGAAGGGTCGGCCTGCGCGTCGCCTCCACCGCGAGCGCGAGGGCGGCCGGCAGGAGCAGCTGTCGCGACGCCGTCGCCGGCAGCGCGAGCGACGTGAACGCGCCTCCGTGGGCCGGGGCCATCGCGACGAGCGCGATCGCCGCCGCCGCTGACGTCACGGCGGGGGCCACCCGCCGGAACAGCGCCCAGCCCGCCTCGTACCCGACGACGGCCCCGAGCGGCGCGAGCACCGTCGGCCCGTGGAGCACGACGTCGACCGGGTCGGCCCCCGAGACCTTCGCGACGAGCGCCAGCACCCCGTGCCAGAGCGGGAACGCGTACCCCGGGTGGAGCCCGCCGTCCGGGAACTCGTCGACCGCCCCGGTGGAGAGGTCGCCGAACGCGAGGAGCTTCTGTACCCGGCCGAGATGGAAGAACCCGTCGCCGCCGACGTTGCCCGCGACGTGCCAGAGGAGGAGCCCGAGGACCGCTCCGGCGGCGAGGACCCAGCCGGCGCCCGGCACGATCGGCCCGGAGCGACGCCGGAGCGCGGCCGGCAGCGCGGCGGCGCCCGCGGCGAGGAGCAGGACGAGCGTCAGGTCGAGCGACGCGGAGACGAGGAACGTCAGGGCGAGGGCGGCGAAGACGATCGCGAGCGACCACGCGACCGCAGCGGACAGGCGTCGCACGCCCAGCGCGCGTGCGACGAGCACGCCCGGCGCGAGCACGACGGCGACGCCGAAGGCGAGCTGGACGAGGAGGAGCATCAGTCGATCAGCGACTGGGCGTCGCCGGAGCCGAGCCAGGCCGCGACCTCGCGGTAGAGCCGGCCGCGCTCGCCCCGGTACAGCCGCCCGCGCACGAGCAGCGAGGCGCGGAGCAGCCGGCGGGCGCGCTCCGCCTCGCCAGGACGGCCGTGGAGCGAGAGGTAGCGGAGGTGCCCGCTGACGTTCTCGCGGAAGAGGCGCCCGCCGTGCGCCGCGCCGCCTACGTGGACGCAGCGGGCCTCGGGTGTGAACACGACGGACCACCCCCGCTCGGACGCACGGCGCATCCAGTCGACCTCCTCGCTGAACATGAAGTACCGCTCGTCGAACGGGCCGACGTCCTCGTACGCCGCGCGGCGGACGAGGAGGCAGGCGCCCATCAGCCATTCGACCTCCCGCTCGGACGCGTGGTCGAACCCCGCGCCGTAGAAGGCGTTCAGCGCGCGCGACCGGGGCGCGAGCTTGCGCAGGTAGAGGTACTCCGTCGCGAGGCGCCACACCGTGGGGAAGCCGCGCACCGAGCGCTGGAGCGTCCCGTCCGGGTTGAGGAGCCGCGGCCCCACGGCCGCCGCGCGGGGGTGCCGGTCGGCGGCGCCGACGAGCGCCTCGAGCGCGCCCTCGAGGAGCCACGCGTCTGCGTTGAGCAGAAGGACGTGCTCCGCGGCCGTCGTCCCGATGCCGGTGTTCCAGCCGGCGCAGAGCCCGCGGTTCTCGCTCTCGACGACGCGCACCCCGGGGAACCTCCTCCGCACGAGGTCGACGGTCCCGTCGCTCGAGCCGTTGTCGACGACGACCGTCTCGAGACCGTCGACGCTGCGGAGGCAGCGCTCGATCCAGGGCAGGGCGTCGTAGGTCACGACGACGCATGCGGCGCGCGCGCCGCCGTCAGCCATGCTCGAGCCGGGGTCGCGAGCCGCCGCGGACGCCTTCCCAGAGGAGGATCGCGGCGCCCGGGAGCGCGAGCATCGCCGTTACGAGGAAGAAGAGGAAACCGGAGGCGAACGCCTGGTCGGCGGGCACGCCGACGCTCCCGAGGAAGCTCACGAAGAAGGCCTCGCGCACCGCGATGCCGTTCAGCGTGAACGGCACGAGCAGCACGAGGAAGAACAGCGGGCCCATCACGTAGTAGATCCGCGGGCCGAGCTCGATCCCCACCGCCTTGCCGCCTGCCCAGATCGCGAGGACGCGCACCGCCTGGATCACGGTCGTGAACACGAAGACGCCGATGATCAGGCGGACGTGCCCGCGGAAGTGGTGGACGCCGTCGTAGAACGCCCGCATGTGACGTTCGATCCTCAGCCTGCGCAAGAGCGGCTGCGTGCGGATCAGAAGCGGCCGGGCGGTACGCGCGAAGAACAGGAAGATGAGGACGAGCGTGCCGAGGACGAAGGCGCCCTCGATCCAGAGATAGGCGCCGACGTCGTAGGTGCCCAGCGCCAGCACGAAGCCGATCGCGCCGAGCAGGACGGTGGAGGCGCCGCCGAGCCCGCGCTCGAGCAGCACGATCGCCGTGACATCCGCCGTGCGGCCCGGGTGGCGGCGCGCCGTCTCGTAGACCCGCATCGCGTCACCCCCGATCGAGGTCGGGAGGATCTGCCCGGCCGTGTACGACACGAAGTAGGCGCGCGTGAGCCAGGCGAAGCTGTCGGGCATCGACTGCGCGCGCATCAACCACTGCCAGCGCAGCGCCATCGGCAGCGCGGTGCCGATCATGATCAGGGCCGCGAGGGCGAACCACCATGGGTCGGCGTCGAGGAGCACGTCGACCGTCTCGTGGAGGTCGACCTTCCACACGAGGTAGGCGAGCGCAAGCCCGGTGAAGGCCAGCGTGAGCGGGATCCGGAAGCGCTTCATGCCGTGACCTCGCCGTGGACGCGCCGGAGCGCGTCGATCGCGTCGAGGATGTCCTCGTCCGAGTGCGCGGGCGAGAGCGGCAGCGAGAGGACCTCCTCGCCCGCCTGCTCGGCGACCGGGAGCCGAGGTTGCTCGGGGTACCGCTCGCGGAACCACGTGAGGCGATGCACGGGCAGGAAGTGGATGCTCGTCGCGACGCCCGCCTGCTTCAGCGCCCGCTGGTATTCGTCTCGCGTGGCGCCCGCGCGTTCGGCGTCGATCCGCACGACGTAGAGGTGCAGCGCGTGCGTGTCGCGCCGATCACGCGCGAGCGGCTCGATCCCGCCGAGGTCGGCGAGCCCCTCGTCGTAGAGTTCGACCTGCCGTGCCCGGATCGCGCCGTGAAGCTCGAGCTTGTCGAGCTGGACGAGCGCGATCGCAGCGAGCACGTCGGGGAGGTTCGCCTTGAAGCCAGGGGTGCGCTGGTCGTAGCGGGCGCCGTCGCCGCGGCGTGTGAGCCGCATCTCGCGGACCGCGTCCGCCACGTCGTCCCGCGGAGTCGCGACGAGCCCGCCCTCCCCG
This sequence comes from Gaiella sp., assembly GCA_035691005.1. GTDB lineage: Bacteria > Actinomycetota > Thermoleophilia > Gaiellales > Gaiellaceae > Gaiella. The sequence continues at coordinate 10,349 of DASSJV010000100.1, forward strand.
GCGGCGAGGTTCTTCGTGGCGTACAGCGAGAAGCACGTTGCGTCGGAGAGACCGCCGAGCTTGCGGCCGCGGTACCGGCTCTCGAGCGCATGCGCGGCGTCCTCGACGACCGGAAGCCCCAGCGCGTGGATCGGGTCGAGGTCGCAGGGCTGGCCGGCGAGGTGGACGGGGAGGATCGCCTTCGTCCGCTCGGTGACGAGCGACGGGAGGAGCGTCGCGTCGAGGTTCAGGTCGTCCTCCCTTACGTCGCAGAACACGGGCGTCGCACCCGTGTGCTCGATCACGTTCGCCGTCGCGGGCCACGTGATCGGCGACGTGATCACCTCGTCGCCCGGCCCGACGCCGACCGCGAGGAGCGCAAGGTGCATCGCCGCCGTCCCCGAGCTCACCGCGAGCACGTGCGTGACGTCGAGGTACTCCGCGAGGCGCTCCTCGAGGAGTGCCGCCCGCGGCCCGGTCGTCAGCCAGCCCGAGCGGAGCGTCTCGGCGACCGCCGCGACCTCCTCGTCCCCGATCGCCGGCGGCTGGAAGCCGAGCGGTGTGTCACGGCGCGTCCGCATCGATCCGGAAGCGTACGGCGTCCGCCGCACGGCGAGCCCGCTCGAGCGCCTCCTCGGAGGTCGACCCCGTCGCGAGCACGGCACCGGCGCGGTCGGCGCCGCGGCGCAGCGGCCCGAAGACGTGCCCCGGCCGCCGGTAGACGCGCACCCAGCGCACCCCCTCGACTGCCTCCGCCAGGTCCACTCCCTCGACCGCGACCAGCCCTCCGACCGGCGGCACGATGAACGCGACGGCCGCCCCACCGGCCGACGCAACGGGACTCTGCAACAGGGTGCTGCTTGCCCGCCCGAGCGCCGCATCGACCGCGAGGCCGTTCAGTTCGACGCGGGTCGCGGCCTCGCAGAGCTCCGCGTCGTGGCCGCCGCCGAGCCGTGCGGCGACCTCCATCACGACGGGGCCCGCCGGGCCCAGCCGCACCTGCGTGTACGACGGGCCCTGACGGATCCCGAGCGCCTCGACCGCCGCGCGCGCGACCTCGACCGTCGCGCCGGCGTCGTGCGTCGAGGGCCAGACGTGCGCGAGCGCGACGCCGAACGCAGGCGGGTCTGCCGTGAGCCGGTCGGTGACCGTCAGGGCGTGGAACCGCCCGTCGACCGAGAACGCGTTCACGGTCACCTCCGGCCCCTCGACGTGCTCCTCGACGAGCACCGCCCCGGTCCGGGACTCCGCCCGCGCCTGCTCGAGCGCGGGCTCGAGCTCGTCACGTCCCCGCACGAGCGCAAGCCCCCGCTGCCCCTGCCGGTCGGGCGCCTTGACGACCCACGGGGGCCGGCTCCCGGGGTCGCGCGGGTCGACCGCCCGCGCGTGCGGGACGCCCGCCTCGGCGAACGCCTCGCGCTGGCGTGCCTTCGACGTCGCAAGCGTGCCCGTCCGCGGGTCGATCGGGTGCGGGAGACCGATCCTCCCCGCCACTCGGGCCGCGATCCCGACGGGCCAGTCCGCGCCCGGCGAGACGAGCCCGTCGACCTGCCGGGCGCGCGCGAGGCGGTCGATCGCCTCCTCGTCCTCCGAGGAGAGCACTGCGCGCTCGTCGGCGAGCGGGAAGCCCGGCGCCGCCGGGTCGCGGTCGACGGCGATCACGTACGCGTCCCCTCTCGCCCGAGCTGCCTCGAGCAGGCCGAGCTGGGCGGGGCCTGCGCCTAGGACGAGGAGACGCGGGCGCGCCCGAGGATCCCCCGCCACCAGGCCTCGTTGTCGCGGTACCAGGCGATCGTCCGCTCGAGCCCCTCCTCGAAGGAGGTCGCCGCCCGCCAGCCGGTGAGCGCGGCGAGCTTCTCGGTCGAGCCGATGTGCCGGTCGACCTGGCCGGGCCGCTCGTCGACGTGGACGACGCCGACCGTCGGGTCGCCGACCGCCTCGAGCACGAGCTGTGCTATCTCGTCGACCGACAGGTCGATCCCGGTCGCGACGTTCACGACCTCCCCCGCGACGTCGTCGAGCGGCGCGGCGATCAGCGACTCGATCGCCGTCGCCGTATCGTCGACGTAGAGCCAGTCGCGGCTCGCGTGCCCGTCGCCGTGGATCGTCAGGTCCTCGCCGGAGAGTGCCTGCGTGACGAAGCGCGGCACGACCTTCTCCGGATGCTGCCGCGGCCCGTAGTTGTTGAACGGCCGCACGATCACGACCGGCAGGTCGTACGTCACGCGGTAGCTGTACGCGAGGCGGTCGCCGCCCGCCTTGGTCGCGGCGTACGGGCTCCGCGGCTCCAGCGGGTGCCGCTCGTCCATCGGCGCGTACTCCGCCGTGCCGTACACCTCGCTCGAGGAGACGAGCAGGAAGCGCTCGACGGGGCGCGCGCGGATCGCGTCGAGGAGGATCTGCGTCCCCTCGACGTTCGTCGTGACGAACTCCGAGGCCCCGTCGCGGATCGACTTCTCGACGTGCGACTCCGCCGCCGCGTTCACGATCACGTCGACGCCGCCGACGATCTCGTCGACGAGCCCCGCGTCGCGGATGTCGCCGTGCACGAACTCGAGCCGCGGATGGCTCATCACGTCGGCCAGGTTCTCCAGGCTCGCGGCGTACGTGAGCGCGTCGAGCGAGATCACCTCGTGGGGCGTGTGCTCGAGCAGGTGGCGGATGAGGTTCGACGGGATGAACCCCGCGCCGCCGGTGACGAGGACGCGCTTCGCCACGCTCACAGCTCTCGGTCGACGACGTACAGGGGCCGGTGCTCCACGACGCGCTGGATTCTGCCCAGATACTCGCCGACGAGCGCGAGGATGAAGCCCTGGACGCCGAGCACGGCGACGACGAGGGCGCCGAGCAGGAGCGGGCCGGGGAAGTCGCCGTTCGAGATCCAGTAGACGAGCCCGTAGATCCCGAGCGCCGCGGACGCGATGGTGCAGAGGGTGCCGAGCACGACGCCCGCGGTCTGGATCGGCTGGGGCCAGAAGCCGGCGAGCACGTGGAGCGCCAGCCGGGTGAGACGGAGGGGCGAGTAGCGCGACGCGCCCTCCCGCGGGGCGTGGCCAACGTCGACCTCGACGACCGAGGCACCGCCCGAGAGGACGAGCGCCTTCGTGAACTTCTGCCGGCCGATCGACCCGAGCATCGGCTCGACCACCTCGCGCCGATACGCGTTGAACGCGCAGCCGAAGTCGGAGATCGCGACGCCGGTGAAGCGGCGCAGCATCCCGTTGATCAGGCGGGAGGGGAGCGTCCGCCCCCAGGAGTCGTGACGCGCGGCGCGGCGTCCGCTCGCGACGTCGTAGCCGGCCTCGACCGCCTCGACGAGCAGGGGGACGTCCTCTGGCGGGTTCTGCAGGTCGCCGTCCATCGTCACGACGATCGCGCCGCGGGCACGCGAGAGCCCGGCGTGCATCGCGGGGTGCTGGCCCGCGTTCCGCTTGAGCCGGACGGCGCGGATGTGGGGGTCGGCCGCGTGGAGGCGCTCGAGGATCGCGAAGGAGCCGTCGGTCGAGCCGTCGTCGACGTAGAGCACCTCGTACGGCCGGCCGAAGGCCTCGAGCGTCTCCGTCAGCCGCCGGTGGAGCTCCTCGAGCGTGGTCGCCTCGTCGAAGAGCGTGACGACGACGGAGAGGGCGGGCGCCTGGGCAGCGTCGAGCACGTCCTCGGGCGCGCTCAGGGTCTCCTGCCGGGACATGGCGCCCGGAGCGTACGCGAGGCGGGTGGCGCGCGGCCGGGGCGCGCCACCTACGCCGCCTCCCCGAGCGCGGGCGCGACGTCGGCCTCCGCCTCACGGAGGCGAGGCCGCGCCGGCATCGCGAACGCCGCGAGCGCGCCGAGCGCGACGACGCCCGCCCCGACGAGCACGGCGGTGTTCATCCCGTCGGAGAAGGACTGCAGGCTGCCGTAGCCGCCGACGTGCGAGAACACCGCGGCGAGCACCGCGACGCCGAACACCCCGCCGAGCTCGCGGATCGTGTTGTTCGCGCCGGAGGCCTTCCCTTCCTCGACGGGCCGCACGGCCGAGAGCACGACGTTCGCGACCGGCGCGAAGAAGAGCGCCATGCCGACACCGGCGACGATGAACGGCGCGATCAGCTCCGAGTAGGGCACGGTCGGCGTCGAGACGAGCCCGATCCACGCGAGCGCGACGGACTGCAGCGCGAGGCCGACGCCGATGATCAGCCGCGGGTTGATCCGGTCGGAGAGCGCGCCCGCCACCGGCGCGATGAACATCGGTGCGAGCGTCCAGGGGAGGATCCGCAGGCCCGCGCCGAAGGGCGAGTAGCCCTGCACGGTCTGGAAGAACTGTGCGAGCAGGAAGATCGAGCCGAACATCCCGAAGAACATCAGGAACGAGGCGGTGTTCGCGAGCGCGAAGGTCCGGCTCCGGAAGAAGCGCATCGGCAGCATCGGCGTGCGGGCGCGCACCTCCCACGCGACGAACGCGACGACGAACGCGGCGCCGAGGACGAGCGAGCCGACGATCTCGGGGCTCGCCCAGCCCTGGCCGTTGCCGCGCACGAGCCCCCAGACGATCCCGAACAGGCCGACGCTGGCCAGCGCGAGCCCCGGGAGGTCGAGCTTCCCCTCGGGGCCGTGGCTCTCCTCGAGCCGTCGCAGCGCGAGCGGAACGAGCACAAGGCCGATCGGGACGTTTAGCCAGAAGATCCACTGCCAGGCGATCCCCTCGACGACGGCGCCGCCGACGATCGGCCCGAACGCGATCGCCAGCCCGCCGATGCCGCCCCAGGCGCCGAGCGCGAGCCCGCGCTTCGCCGGCGGGACGGCTGCGCTCAGGAGCGTCAGCGTCAGCGGCATCACGATCGCCCCTCCGACGCCCTGGACCGCGCGCGCGACGTTGAGCGCCTCGACGCTCGGGGCGACCGCGGCGGCGACCGAGCCGAGCGTGAAGATCGCGAGCCCGAGCGCGAACATCCTCTTGCGACCGAAGCGGTCGCCGAGGGCCGCGCCGGTCAGCAGGAAGACGGCGAACGTCAGCGTGTAGGCGTTCACGGTCCACTCGA
>DASSJV010000101.1:0-14463 GCA_035691005.1 Gaiella sp.
ACGAACGAACGGAACAACGAGACCTGGGTGGACGTGCGGCTGCGGACGAGCGTCCGGCCGCCGCGGGCGACCGTCCTGAAGGTTGGCCCGCATGCCGAGCCCGGTTCATCGTAGGCCTTAGTCGACCCGGCCGAGGAGGACGCAGGCGTTGTGCCCGCCGAGGCCCATCGCGTTCGAGAGCGCGACGTCGACCTCCGCGCGACGCGCCTCGTTCGGGACGTAGTCGAGGTCGCACTCGGGGTCGGGCGTGCGGTAGTTGATCGTCGGCGGCAGCACGCCGTCGCGCAGCGCGAGCGCGCACATAATCGCCTCGAGCGCGCCGGCGGCCCCGAAGCAGTGGCCGCTCACCGATTTCGTCGAGGACACCGCGAGGCCATACGCGTGGTCGCCGAAGACCTGCTTCAGCGCGCGCGTCTCCGCGAGGTCGCCGAGCGGGGTCGACGTGCCGTGCGCGTTGACGTACCCGACACGCTCGGGCGCGACGCCCGCCGCATCAAGCGCGGAGCGGATCATGTGCGCGACCCCGGTTGCCTCGGGCTCGGGCTGCGCGAGGTGATGCGCGTCGTTCGAGGCGCCGTAACCGAGCACCTCGGCATAGATCGTTGCCCCGCGCGCCGTTGCCGCGTCGAGATCCTCGAGAACGAGGATGCACGACCCTTCGCCCATCACGAACCCCGCGCGCGTCGCGTCGAACGGCCGGGACGCCAGAGTCGGGTCCTCCTCCTCGGCGACCAGCCCGCGCATCGCGCAGAACCCGGCGAGGATCAGGGGCGTGATCGCCGCCTCGGTGCCACCGGCGAGCACGACGTCGGCCTGGCCGCGTCGGATCGCCGCGGCGCCTTCTCCGATCGCGGTCGAGCCGGTGGCGCAGGCCGAGACGGGAGCGTAGTTCGGCCCCGTGATCCCGAGCTGGATCGCGATCTGGCCGCTCGCCGTGTCCACGAGGACGGACGGGATGAAGAACGGCGAGATCCGGTCCGCGCCACGCTCCAGGAACACCTGCTGCTGCTCGGCGACCGTCGCGATGCCGCCGATCGCGGAGCCGACGAGGATCCCGACCCGCGACCGGTCGATGTCGCCGTCGAGGCCGGCGTCGTCCCACGCCTGCTGCGCGGCCGCGACGGCGAGAAGCACGTTGCGGTCCATGCGCCGTGCCTCCTTCGCCGGGACGAGCTCGCCGGGATCGAAGCCGCGCACCTCGGCGGCGATCCGCACGGGGAACTCCGAGGCGTCGAAGGCCTCGATCCAGCCGACTCCGCTGCGGCCCGACACGGCCGAGTCCCACGTCGACGGCACGTCGAGACCGAGCGGCGTGACCGCCCCGAGGCCCGTGATCGCGACCCTGCCCATGGGTCAAAGAGCCTACTCGTGCAGGCATTGGACACGGCGACGGGCAGCGCACCGGGGCTCAGTGACGGGCGATCGGCGCGCGAGGGTCACCGGGGTGCCCGCTCGCCGTGTGCTCTCACCCTATGCCTGCCAGCCCGATCCGGGAAGAGCCGGTGGCAAGCGAAGGAGTGCAACGTGCGCTGTACGGTTGCGGCGTGCCGCGCCCGCGCAGGAGCAGCGACCCGGTCGAGCGTCCGGCGAGCCTCGACGAGTCGATTCCGTTCCCGCCGATGGAGGCGGAGCTCGTCCGTGAGCTGCCCTCAGGCAACGAGTGGCAGTACGAGCCGAAGTGGGACGGCTTCCGCGGCCTCCTCGAGAACGCGTCCGGCGAGCTGCGCCTCTGGTCGCGCAACGCGCGGCCGCTCCTTCGCTACTTCCCGGAGCTCGCGCCGCTCGGCGACGTCCTGCCTCCCCGCTCCGCGATCGACGGCGAGATCGTGATCGTCCGCGACGGCGTCCTCGACTTCGACGCGATGCAGACCCGCCTCCACCCGGCGGAGAGCCGGGTGCGGAAGCTCTCGGCGGAGATTCCCGCTCGCTTCGTCGTGTTCGACCTCCTGCTGTGGAAGGGCAAGGAGCACTGGCGAGCGCCGCTCGCCGAGCGCCGGGCGGAGCTGGAGCGGGTCGGCGGCGACCTGACCCTCTCCCCGCTCACGCTCGACCGCGAGGAGGCGCTCTCCTGGCTCGAGTCGTTCGAGGCGATCGGGCTCGACGGCGTGATCGCGAAGCGCCGCGACAAGGCGTACGCCGCCGGCTCGCGCGAGGCCGTCGCGAAGGTGAAGCCGGAGAAGACGGCCGACTGCGTCGTCGCCGGGCTGCGCTGGAAGGCGGACGGCGACCGGCGGATCGCGACGCTACTGCTCGGGCTGTACGACGACGAGGGCGACCTCGACTACGTCGGCTCCGCGGTCGTCGCGCCCGCCCGTCACGACGAGATCGCCGCGGCCGTGACGCCGCTCCTGAAGGACGCGCCGGAGCGCCGCTTCTCGGAGCCGAACCGCTGGGGAGGCGGCGAGCTCGAGGAGACGGCGGTGCGACCCGAGCTCGTCGTCGAGGTGCGCTACGACAAGGTGCAGGGCCGCCGCTTCCGGCACGGGACGAAGCTCATCCGGCTGCGCCCCGACAAGAGCCCGGCGCAGTGCACCTGGCGCGAGCTGCGGCCTCCGCTCGACGCGGGCGACCCGACGCTCGCGCGGTTGCTCGGCTAGCGGGTGCTCGGCGGCGTCGGCGGGATCGGCGGAAGCTTCGGCACGGGGAGCGGTCTCCCGAGGTCGTCGGACGGCAGGCGCGCGAACCCGCGGTCGGCGAACGTCGGGAGCGACGAGCCCTTCACGCCGGCCGAGGAGACGGTGTACAGCGTGTCGTCGACGACGAGTGACCTGTTGATCGGCGCGCCGGGGGAGCCCGCGGGCTCGACCCCGGGTACGCCGGGGTGGGTGATCCGGCCGATCTCCACGATCCCCGTGCGCCGGACACGGAGCCCGACCGCGCCGAGGAACGGCGTGTCCAGGTACGTCTGCACCGGAAGGACGGCCAGGCGGGCCTGCGGCCACCAGAGGAACGCGTGATGGTCGCTCTCGACCTGGGAGCTGGCCCGCCCGAGCGTGAACGCGTCGAGCCGCTTCGGGTGGGCGGGGTCGGAGACGTCGAAGAGCGACGCGAGCGTCCCGAGTGTCCGCCCGTCCTCGTTCGCGTCCTGGCCGACGCCGAGCAGCAGGCCGTCGCCGAGCGGGTGGAGGTAGGCCGAGTAGCCGCGCAGGTCGAGCGAGCCGCGCACGACCGGCCGTGACGGGTTCGAGACGTCGACGGTGTACAGCGGATCGATCTGCCTGAACGTGACGACGTAGCCGACGTCGTCGACGAAGCGCACCGCGTACACCCGCTCGCCCTTGCCGAGCCCGCCGACGCGGCCGAGCCCGACGAGCGCGCCGTTGCGCTCCGCGAAGGTCGTCACCGACGTCTCGCTCTCCGCCTGCGCGCCGCCCGCCGTGAGCGGGAGCGAGGTGCTCGCGACGCGGAGCACGCCCCGGCGCTCGGACAGCGACCACTGGTCGAGGAGGACGCCGCCGACAGGGCCGCTGGCGCGATATCGGGTCTCGGACGGGATCGAGATGTCGAACTTGTGGATCGCCGTGCCGCCAGGCGCGATCGGAGCGCGCGGCGTCGGCACCCACGGCTCGCTCGTCGCGGCATAGAGGCTCGAGGGCGAGGCGTACACCGCGCGGGCGTCCGCCGCGAGCGCGTCGGAGTCGAGCGGCTGCAGGCCGCGCGCGAGGTCGACCGTGAGGATCGTGACGAGCCCGAGACCCGCGAAGCTCGGCGGCCTGAGCACGTCCCCGCACGCGAGCACCCGCCCGGTCCGCACCGCCGCCCCTCGCGCATTCCGGATGGTGAAGCGTGGAAGCCAGCGCGCCGCACCCGCCGACCGGACGACCTCGCGGTTCCGCGCCGCCCCGTCGGCTGCGCCCGCCCCGACGGAGGGCACGAGCGGGAGCGCGACGAGCGGCGACGAGACGATCACCACCCTGGCCGTCGAGCCGACGAGCCGGGCGGTCAGGTACGAGCCGTCGAGGTCGAGCGTCCGCACGACGCGGAGCCGGCCGGGGCTCGAGACGTCGATCTCGGTGAGCGACGTCTCGACGGGGACGGGCAACAGCGTCGGCGCGACGGCCTCCCGTCCGGGAACGGGCAGGGCGAGGCGGTGCGACAACGCGAGCAGCCGGTTGCCGTGCAGCAGGAGCTCCGACGTCGTGCCGGGCGCCAGCCGCAGGCTGTCGAGAAGCTTCGGGCGCCCCGACCGGACGTCGACGGCGCCGATCCGCCCCGCGGTCGCGACGAACAGCGTGCGGCCATCGGTCTTGACCGTGTCGGGCTCGTCGACTCCCTCCTCCTGGACGTTCGTGCCGGAGAACTCGGGGACGGGCGCACCCTGCCCGTCCGCCGCCTTTCCGGGCGCCGGCGGCGCGGCGCCGACCGCGATCCCGACACGCGGGTCGTAGCGGCCGACGAGCGGCAGCGCGTGGGCGCTCATGTACCCGGCGAACGACCGGCAATCGCCGAACGCGGTCAGGCGGCTCGGGGACGGCGCACGCGCGTCCGCGGGGCCGACGGTGAGTGCCGCGCCGGCGACGACCGGCGCAACGATTGCGACGAGAAGGGCGCGGAGCCTCATCTCGGTGCCCATGTTCCGCCTACGCCGCCGCGAGGGCAAGGCGTCACACGGAATCCTTACGCCTCGTCCGGCGCCTTCTTCGCCCGCGAGGGCTGCACCCGGCGCGGCTCGCCGGGCATCTTCGGGAAGTTGGGCGGGTACGGCGCCTCGCCGACTCCCTGCGACTCCTCCCGCTCGACCCAGCCGAGCAGCACCTCGAGGTCGCAGACGACGTCGTCGATCCCGGCCTGGACGTCACCCAGGCGGGCAAAGCGCTCCTGCATCGAGACGAGCGTGAAGTCCTCCGTCTCGACGTCGGGCAGCTCGTCCCACGTGACGGGCGCGGAGACGGTCGCGTCCGGTCGCGGTCGCACGGAGTACGCCGACGCGATCGTCCGGTCGCGCGCGTTCTGGTTGTAGTCGATGAAGACCTTCTCGCCGCGCTCCTCCTTCCACCAGGCGGTGGTCACGAGGTCGGGCGCGCGGCGCTCGATCTCGCGCGCGAAGGCGAGGGCGCAGCGGCGGACGACGGGGAACTCCCAGCGCGGCTCGATCCGCACGGCGACGTGGATCCCGCGGTTCCCCGAGGTCTTCGGCCAGCCGACGTAGCCGATCTCCTCGAGCGTCTCGCGGACGACGGCCGCGACCCGCTTCCCGTCCGCGAACGTCGTGCCGGGCTGCGGGTCGACGTCGATCCGGAGCTCGTCGGGCCGGTCGACGTCGGCACGTCGCGACGGCCAGGGATGGAAGTCGACGACCGCGAGGTTCGCCGCCCACACGACCTGCGCCACCTCCGTCACGCACAGCTCGTCCGCATGCCGTCCCGACGGGAAGGTGACTCGGGCGACCTCGATCCACGCGGGGCGCTTCTCGGGCACACGCTTCTGGTAGATCTGCTCGCCTGCGATCCCGTCCGGGAAGCGGCGGAGCTGCGTCGGCCGCTCGCGCAGCGCCCGGACGATCCCGTCCCCGACGGCGAGGTAGTAGTCGACGAGGTCGCGCTTCGTGTGCCCCGCCTCCGGGAAGAGCACCTTGTCCGGGTTCGTGACCTTGACGGTGTGGTCGCCGATCTCGAGCTCGACGAACGGAGAGGCCATGCGGTGGACCCTACTGGCGCCCGATCGCGGCGCTGCCGCGCTTCACTGCGTATAGTGTCGATACTTCAATTCGGAAAGCGAACAGAGGAGGGGCAATGACCGCCACCGACGAGCTACTGCACAACGCCGAACGGTACGCCGAGACCTTCGACCAAGCCGACCTCCCGCTGCCGCCGGCAAAGCGCGTGGCGGTGCTCGCGTGCATGGACGCGCGCGTGAACCCGTACGGCATCCTCGGGCTGAGCGAGGGCGACGCGCACGTGATCCGCAACGCGGGCGGAGTGGTCACCGACGACGAGATCCGCTCGCTGGCGATCTCACAGCGCCTGCTCGGGACGGAGGAGATCATCCTCATCCACCACACGGACTGCGGGATGCTCACCTTCACGGACGACGGCTTCCGGCGGTCCATCCAGGACGAGACCGGGATCAAGCCCGAGTGGCCTGCCGAGGCGTTCGACGACCTCGAGGAAGACGTCCGCCAGTCGATCGCCAGGATCAAGGCGAGCCCGTTCGTCCCGCGGAAAGACAGCGTCCGCGGCTTCGTCTACGACGTGCACACAGGGCGCCTCGACGAGGTTGCCTGACCCGTCACGTCCGTCCCCGAGCCGACCTCCCGGAGGGTGGTAGCCTCGCGCGGGAGTTCACGTCCACTCTGAGGAGTCGATCGACCATGCGGAAGCTGTTCATCTCGAGCCTCGTGCTCGCCGTCGCCGCCGGCGTTGCGGTGGCGGCCACCGCTCTCGGCGCCCGTTCGACCGCCGCGGCGCCGGCGGCGATACCCGGCTGCGCGCCGGGCTCGCTGGACCTCGTCGAGGACGGCGTCCTCACGATCGGGACGGACAACCCGGCGTTCCCGCCCTGGTACGGCGGCGCCGAGAAGACGAAGCCGTGGAAGGTGTCGGACCCCTACAGCGGCAAGGGGTACGAGTCCGCCGTCGCGTACGCCGTCGCCCGCCAGCTCGGGTTCGCGAAGTCCGCCGTGCAGTGGACCGTCGTCCCCTTCAACAACTCGTTCCGACCCGGCAAGAAGACGTTCGACTTCGACATCAACCAGATCTCGTTCAGTCCCGCCCGCGCGAAGGCGGTCGACTTCTCGAAGTCCTACTACTTCGTCAACCAGGCGGTCGTCGCCCGCAAGGGGAAGCCGATCGCGAAGGTGCGCTCGATCGCCGGCCTGCGTGGCTACAAGCTCGGTGCACAGGTCGGGACAACGAGCTACTCGTACATCGTCGACAACATCAAGCCGTCCTCGAGCCCGCTCGTCTACGACACGAACGACGCCGCCGTCCAGGCGCTGAAGAACGGCCAGATCGACGGCATCGTCGTTGACCTCCCCACCGCGTTCTACGTGACCGCGGTGCAGGTGCCGGACGGCGTGATCGTCGGCAAGCTCCCGACGAAGGGCACGAAGGAGCGCTTCGGGATGGTCTTCCAGAAGGGCAACTCTCTCCGCGGCTGCGTCGACAAGGCGCTCGACCGGCTGTGGCGGAACGGGACGATCAAGAGCCTCCAGCGCGTGTACCTCGCGCGCGCGGGCGCGCCGGACCTGAAGTAGCCCTCCCTGGACGGGAACCGGAGCTCCCGGATCCTCGGCGGCGCGACCGCCCGCGGCTCGAGCGAGTCGCGGGCGGTCGCGATCGCCGTCCTCTCGACGATCGTCTTCATCGGCGCGATCGTCGTCGTCGTCACGCAGTCGCCGGGCTGGGACGAGTTCAAGGCGTACTTCCTCAACGGGACGTACTACCGCGACTCGTTCCACGAGATCGCGAGCGCGTTCCTCGTCAACATCCGGATCTTCATGGTCGTCGAGGCGGTCGTCCTCGTCACGGCGCTCCTCCTCGCGGTCCTGCGCAGCCTGCCGGGCCCGGTGTTCTTCCCCATCCGCGCGCTCACGGTCGTCTACGTCGACTTCTTTCGCGGCGTCCCGACGATCCTCGTGATCCTGATGCTCGGCCAGGGCATCCCGGCGCTCCAGCTCTCGTGGCTGCCGACCGACCAGATCTTCTGGGCGAGCGTCGCGCTCGTGCTCGTGTACACGGCGTACGTGTCCGAGGTCTACCGCGCCGGGATCGAGTCGGTGCACCCGAGCCAGGAGGCGGCCGCGCGCTCGCTCGGCCTGACGCGCGCCCAGGCGCTCCGCCACGTCGTCGTCCCCCAGGCCGTCCGCCGCGTGATCCCGCCGCTCCTAAACGACTTCATCGGTCTCCAGAAGGACACGGCGCTCGTGAGCGTGCTTGGCATCGTCGAGGTGCTGCGCCAGACGCAGATCGACCAGGCGGCGACGTTCAACGGGACGTACTACCTCGTCGCCGCCACGCTCTTCGTCGCGATCACGATCCCGCTTGCGCGGTTCACCGACTGGCTCGTCGCGCGCGACCGCCGCCGCCAGCAGGCCGGCAGGCTCGCATGAGCGAGGCGCTCCGCATGGAGGACGTGCACAAGTCCTTCGGCAAGCTCGAGGTGCTGCGTGGCATCGACCTCGCGCTCGAGGAGCACGAGGTCGTGTGCCTGATCGGCGCGTCGGGCTCCGGCAAGTCGACGCTGCTGCGCTGCGTCAACCTGCTCGAGCCGATCGACAGCGGCCGGATCGTCGTGGGTGGCGACGAGGTCACCGACCGCGCCGTCGACGTGAACCGCGTGCGGCGCGAGATCGGGATCGTCTTCCAGGCGTTCAACCTCTTCCCGCACATGACCGTGCTCCAGAACGTCACCCTCGGCCCGCGCAAGGCGCGCGGCCGCTCGAAGGCCGAGGCGGTCGCCGAGGGGGACCGTCTGCTCACGCGCTTCGGCCTCCTCGACAAGCGCGACGAGTACCCGGACCGACTCTCCGGCGGGCAGCAGCAGCGCGTCGCGATCGTCCGCGCGCTCGCGATGCAGCCCCGGCTGCTCCTCCTCGACGAGGTGACGAGCGCGCTCGACCCGGAGCTCGTGGCCGAGGTGCTCGACGTGATCCGCGAGCTCGCGTCGGGCGGGATGACGATGCTGATCGCCACGCACGAGATGGGCTTCGCGCGCGACGTCGCGCGACGCGTCTGCTTCCTCCACGAGGGCCGGATTCTCGAGGAGGGACCGCCCGACGAGATCTTCTCCGCCCCACGCGAGGAGCGGACGCAGCAGTTCCTCCAGCGGATCGTCGCTGCGGGAAGGATGTAACCCGGCGGCCCGTTATCGTTCGCAACGTGCTCCAGGATTCCCATCAGGTGGACGTCACGCTCGAGCCGCTCGACGATTACCTCGTGATCCAGCCGACGAGCGACGAGACCGAGACCCGCGCCGGGCTGATCCTCCCCGCCTCCGCGGCCGCCGCGGCCGCCTGCCGAACGGGCATCGTGACCGCGGTCGGGACCGATGTCACGGGCGTCGAGCCCGGCGACAAGGTCCTGTACCCCCGCGACGCGGGCTACGAGGTGCGCCTCGGCGGCATCGAGGTCAAGGTCGTCAAGCGGGACGACCTGATCGCCCGGGTACACGACTGACGACGTGGGGGAACCCATGGTTCCCCCACGAGCTCCCTCCTTCGCCGCTGCTCACGGGTCGCCCGCACTTGGCCTCCCGGCCGGTCAAGCCGGCCTGCGGCCGCGAGCGGATCTCGCACGGACAACCAAGTCCAGACTCCTTCGCGGGTGCCGATAACCTTCCGAGACCCGGAGAAGTGGCCGAGTGGCTGAAGGCGGCGCCCTGCTAAGGCGTTAGGTGGGGTAATCCCTGCCTCGAGGGTTCGAATCCCTCCTTCTCCGTCAGAGTCGTTACGCGGGCCTGCCGATCGGAGGCCGCTAGGCTACGCGCCGGAGGGGTGCCGGAGCGGTCGAACGGGGCGGTCTCGAAAACCGTTAAGGGTGCAAGCTCTTCGAGGGTTCAAATCCCTCCCCCTCCGCTGACATCCGAGTGCTCCGACGCTACTGGAGCGGTGCGAAGCGCACCCAGTCGACATGCGCAACGAGATCTGCGCTGCTGCCGTACCCGCTCTGGGCGTCGATCCCGACCTGCAGCGTGGAGCCCAGGTCGGGCCGCAGGTAGCGGTAGACCTTGAGCCACGCCTTCCCCGGATAGCGGCGGTAGAGGGTGAACGACGCGCCGCGGCGGACGATCCTCAGGTCGACGCGGAGCGCCCTCGCGGGAAGGAGAACAAGCTGCGAGACGGTGTTCTGGGTGCTCTTTCGCTCCAGCACGTTACGCCCGCGGACACGCCCGACCGTCCAGCCGAGCCACTGCTCGCTCGCCGTTTGGTCGGCACGGGGGTCGCGGACCAGCAGGCCGGCGAGCGACCAGTCGCCGACGGGGAGCCTCCCGTGCTCGCCGGTGGCGAGCACGCGCGCGGACACGTCGAAATCGCCGTCGACCGTCTTCCAGAGGAAGAAGGCGTGGCGCGCGTTCACCCACGAGCTCTGCGCCACGTGGACGACCAGCTGTCCGTTCTCGACGGCCCAGGTCGTCGCACCGCCGTCGGTGACCTCGCCGGTCGTCGCCTGCCAGCCGGTGAGGCTCGGGTCGGTGAACTCGTCGCCGAGAGAGGGCGTTGCCGCCGGGACGGCGGCGGCGAACGCCGCCGCCGCGGAGAGCGCAGCCACGGACGCTGTAATGCTCTTCACGGTGATAGAGTATTACCATGTTTGACGCGGCCGCGCTAGAGCTGATCAACGCAGACCAGCTCGACAAGACGTGGCTCGGCGAGCAGGCCCGCAAGCGGGGGATCGCGCCGGACCGTCCTGCGACCGAGCTCGAACTGGCCGACGTGCGACGCGTGCAAGCGCTCCTCCGAACGCTCACCGAGATCGTCTCCGACGGTCTGCCACTCTCCGACCTCGACGTTGCGGACGTGAACGCCTACCTCGGACGCGCGCCCGTGACAGCGCGGTTACATCGGTTTCCCGACTCCGGCTACTACGTCGAGATGACCCCGCTCGCGGCTCGCTGGGTCGAGGCACTCGTCCGAGAGGTCGTCGGCTCCTGGGTTGCCCTGCTGCGGGTCGACGACCCGCCACGGCTGCGGATCTGTGCGAACGACGGCTGCAGACGTGCCTTCTACGACGAGACGCGCAACCGTAGCCGCCGGTGGTGCAACTCGCGCACCTGCGGCAACCTCATCCGCGTGCGGCGCCACCGCGACGCACGGCGCGCCGCCTGACTCGGGCGAGCGTTCGCCCCGCGACGCCGGTTGTGCGACGAACAACGGCCCTCTAGGGTTCTCGTGCCGTTTGGCACAACCATCAGCTCGTCCTCGGGAGGCTGCGTGATGCCGCTTTGGCGCTTGGCGACGATCAGCGGCACCGAGTGATCGTCGCGCTGGTCTCCGGCGGGCTGCCCTTGGTCGCCCTCGTCGCGGGCCTCCTCGGCGCCGCCGTCGTCGGGGTGGTCGTACGTGTCACCCACAGGAGCGTCGGCACGGTGTTCGGGTGGCTGCTGCTCCCGCTCGGCTCGTTGGGCCGAGCGCTCCTCCCGCTCGCCTTCGTCGTCCTCGTGATCCTGTGCTTCGCGACCGCGCAGGTCGGCCTGGCGCTGCAGATCGCGAGCGGCCTCGGTCTGGCCCTCCTCGGGTGGGTGTTCGCGCACAAGGAGGGGCCCTTGGGGTTCGAACGGATGCAGCTCGCCGACCTCCGCGAGACGGCGTCGCGCAAGATGCGGAAGAACGGCAAGCCGCCGCCGGTCGTGCTGACTGCCCGGGACGCCGCGGTCCCCGTCGTCGCCCTCGGCATCGCGCTCGTCGTCGTCTTCGGCCTGCTCGGGGCGCTGGAGCGGTGGCACGACCTCCGCCCTGTCCGCGACACGTCCGCCGTGCTCGTCTGGGTCGCGGTCCTCGCCCTGCTCTTCGCGATCTGCTTCCGGCTGGTCGGCTACGTGACGAGCTGGTGGCGCCTCGGTGTCGCGCTCGTGCTCGGTCTCCTCCTCTGGCGCGAGCTCGCCTGGGCAGGCGTGCTGCGCGGCGGCCGCTTCCTCTCCTGGGCACCGCCGGTGTGGAGCGCGCTCGCGGCGCTCGGGCTCGTCGCCGTCCTCCTCCTGGTCGAGGGCGTGTCGCGCCCGGACGGGCCGACTCCGCCGAGCGACGGGCATCGAGTCACGCGGGCGACCGGCTTCCTGCTCGCTGTCGTGTCCGCGGCCTTCATGTTCGGAGGGCTGTTCGTCGCCGCGCTCGTCATCGCGCACGGGGCAACCCCTCTCGTCGGCACGAAAGATCGCCTGCCGACCGTGCATCCCACGACGGTTCGGCTCACCGGGGACCGGGACCTCGATCTCGCGTGGACCTACGTGCCGGTCCTCCGGCTGCACCACGAGGAGCAGTACGCCCCCATCGCAGTCGAGAAGTTCCTCGAGCACGCGACGAGCCGCGGGGCGGAGGGCGACGGCACAGGCCTCACGGTCAGCCTCTCCACGCTTCCGAGCCGCTGCGCCGACGCCGCCCAGGAACGGTGCGCCTACCTCGACTGCCGAACCTGCATCGACCGGAAGCGCAAGACGCAGCCGACGGGCTACGCGGCGCAGGGCGTCTTCTATGCCCGCGTCGTCCGCCGACGCGACGAGCCCCACGCGTTCGCCGGCTGGAACCCCTGGGGGCGCTCGCTCGACGTCCTCATCCAGTACTGGATCTTCTACGGCTACGACAGCTGGCAGAGCGCGACTCCGGTCGGCGTCCTCACGCAGGAGCACCAGGGTGACTGGGAGCACGTCACGGTCGGGCTCACCGTCGGCGCCGCGCGTTCCGGAGCGCCGCAACGAACGACCCCGCGCTTCGTGGCGCTCTCGGCCCATTGCGGTGGGCAGGTGGTGGACTGGCTCAACGTCCACGCGGCGTACGCCGCACCGGCGACGGAACCCGATCCCGTGACGAACGCCCCCCACCTGGTGTTCACGGACACCCCGCTCGAACCGGGCGACGAGCTCTCCCACCCGATCGTCGCCGTCGCGAAGGGCTCGCACGCGAACTACGCGCTGAGCTCCGATCGCCGCCCGCCCGACTGGGGCAGCTGTAACAACCTGCCGAACCAGCTCATCGAGGCGTTCAGCTACGGCTCGAACATCCGCGACGTGACGGACAGCGACAACACGGGCTGGTACGCCTACCCGCACGGCATCGCTCTCGCGACCGCGGCGACCGCCCCGATGGACTACCCGGGCACGTGGAGCCCTATCGAGACGGTCACGTTCGGGCGAGGCGACAAGCATCGAGTCGGCGCCGGCCCCCCGTCTCCTCCGCTGCAGGGCCAGATCTGGAGCACCCCGTTGCACAGCTATTTCTGCGGTCCACGCTGGCGGCCACGCGGCTCGCCGCCGGCCGGCCATCCCGCGCTGCACGGCACCGACGGGCAGTGCTGAAGGACGGGCCAGGCGATTTCGCCGGCGCGAGAGACCGTCGGCGACCCCTATCGTGAGTGGCATGCAGAACGAGCGGGACAGCGGCCAGAGCCCGAGCGGACGCCATCGCGTCGTCGTCGTCGGCGGTGGCTTCGGAGGCCTCCAGGCCGTGCAGAAGCTCCGCCGCGCCCCGGTCGACGTGACCCTGGTCGATCGGCAGAACTTCACGCTCTTCCAGCCGCTCGTCTACCAGGTCGCGACCGGTGCGCTCTCGCCCGCCGAGGTGGCGGTGCCCCTGCGCGGGATCCTTCGCCGTCAGAAGAACGCGCGCGTGCTCCTCGCCGAGGTGATCGGCTTCGACCTCGACCGCCGGGAGGTCGTGCTCGACAAGCTGCCCAACGGCGAGACCGGCACGCGCCTCGGATACGACACCCTGGTCGTGGCGGGCGGCTCGCACTACTCGTACTTCGGCCACGACGACTGGCAGGCCGACGCGCCGGAGCTCAAGTCGCTCGCGGGCGCGCTCGACATCCGGAGCCGGATCCTCAACGCCTTCGAGGCCGCCGAGGTCGAGTCCGACCCGGACGTCCGACAGAGCTGGCTGACCTTCGTCGTCGTCGGTGCCGGCCCGACCGGCGTCGAGATGGCGGGTCAGATCGGCGAGCTGGCCCACGACGCGCTCCGCCGCGACTTCCGCTCGGCTGACACGGCCACGGCCCGCGTGCTGCTCGTCGAGGCCGGAGACCGTGTCCTGTCGGCGTTCCCGGAGTCCCTCTCCCGCAAGGCGACGCGCTCGCTCGAGCAGCTCGGCGTGACGCCGCTGACCCGGCACGCGGTGGTCGGCGTCGACGACCGCGGCGTGGCGATCGAGGGCCCCGACGCCGGCGCCGAGCGCGTCGAGGCGCGCACCGTGATCTGGGCGGCCGGCGTCAACGCGTCGAGCCTCGCGGGGAAGCTCGCCCAGGCGGTGGAGGTGGAGGTCGATCGCGTGGGCCGGCTCCCGGTGGGGCCCGACCTGACGGTCGCTGGGCATCCAGAGGTGCTCGCGCTCGGCGACATGGTCAGCGTCCACGCCGCCGACGGGACGGTCGTGCCGCTCCCGGGCGTCGCGCCCGTCGCGATGCAGCAGGGCAGGTACGCCGGACGGGCGATCCGCGACCGGCTCGCCGGCCGGACGCCGAAGCCGTTCCGCTACCGCGACAAGGGCAACCTGGCGACGATCGGGCGGTCGAAGGCCGTCGCCGACGTCAAGGGCCTCCGCGTCGCGGGCTTCTTCGCCTGGGTGCTCTGGCTCGTGGTGCACCTCTTCTACCTCATCGGGTTCCAGAACCGGCTCCTCGTGATCCTGCGCTGGACGATCAGCTTCCTGACTCGGGGGCGTGGGGCACGCCTCATCCTCGAGCGCGACGAGCCGGACCGGGCCACGGAACGGCCGCCGGTCGAGACAGTGCGGCCGCCCCGAAGCGAGACGAGCGAGCGCCGGAGCGATCCAGAGCGGACCTCGACGACTGCTCGCGCCGGATGAGCGGCGACGGC
>DASSJV010000102.1:0-48519 GCA_035691005.1 Gaiella sp.
CGCTCGAGCCCAACGTAGGCCCCGTGGTTGTACGGGTGGTCGATGCCTCCCGGCTCCGTGACGAGTCCGATTCTGAGCTGCCTGCCGCTCACCAAAGCAGGCTCATCTTGTCCGATCCGCGTTCGCGGTCCTCACGCACGCGGGTCGTCGTGACGCGCGGCGCGTGCTTCGAGCGGAGATCGCTACGTCTGACCGGCCAGGCGGCGTAGGCTGATTCCGATGAGCGACACGCAGCGTGGAAAGTGGTTGGTCCTGGCCGTCGTCGGCGCTGCGTTCTTCATGACGATCCTCGACGTCGCGATCGTCAATGTCGCCATTCCGTCGATCCAGGCGGACCTTCACATCGCAGAGTCGACGGTGCAGTGGGTGATCACCGCGTACGCGATCACATTCGGCGGGTTTCTGTTGCTCGGCGGCCGGATGGCGGATCTGCTCGGACGGCGGCGCATCTTCATCGTCGGCCTCGTGCTCTTCACGCTCGCGTCGCTGGCCTGTGGCCTGGCGTGGAGCGCCGGAGTCCTGATCGCGTCACGCGCGGTTCAGGGCGTGGGCGCTGCGATCATCTCGCCGGCCGCACTCTCGATCGTCACCACGACGTTCCGCGAGGGCGCGGAACGGAACAAGGCGCTCGGCATCTGGGGTGCGCTCGGCGGCTCTGGCGCGGCCGCGGGTGTGCTCTTCGGCGGCATCCTGACGAAGTACCTGGGCTGGGAATGGATCTTCTTCGTGAACGTGCCCGTGGGCGTCCTCGTGTTCGCGCTGACGAGGCTGATTGTTCCGGAGAGCCACGCGGACCTCGGACATCGGCGCTTCGATGCGATGGGAGCAGTGAGCGTCACCAGCGGTCTGGCGCTGCTCGTGTACGCGATCTCGAAAGCGCCCGACGTCGGCTGGGGGACGACCCGAACCATCGGCCTGCTGCTCCTCGCTGTCCTCATCCTCGCCCTGTTCGTCGTATGGGAGTTGCGTACGACCGCACCCCTCGTCCCCTTCGGGATCTTTCGGATCCGCACGCTGACCGGCGCCAACAGCGTCGGGTTGCTTCTCGGCGCCACGATCTACGCGAACTTCTTCATTCTCACCCTGTACGTCCAGCAGATACTCGGCTGGTCGGCGCTCAAGACCGGGCTGACGTTCCTGGCCACGGCGGGTACGACGGTCATCTGGGCGGGCGTCGCACAGGCTCTCGTGACCAGGATCGGTCCTCGTTCCGTGATGACCGTTGGGTTGGGTGTCCTGGCGCTGACAGTGCTCGGCTACACGCGGCTGCCGGTCGACGGTCACTACTGGCCCGATCTGCTGCCGCTCTACCTCGTCTTCGCCCTCGGGCTTGCGTTCGGGTACATCCCGGTCACGATCGCCGGGTTCATCGGGGTCCCGTCTCACCAGGCTGGGCTGGCATCGGGATTGCTGAACACGAGCCAGCAGATCGGCGGCGCGGTCGGCGTGGCAATCACGTCGACGATCTTCGTCTCACAGGCAAAGGCCGGGAACTTCACCCCGGAGGCCTTCACCTCCGGCTACCACTGGGCCTTCGCTGCGCTCGCGGGGTTCGCGGCCGCCGGTGCGATCTTGGCGTTCGTGTTCTTCCGCGGAGTCCACGTGCCTGCTCCCGAAAGCAAGGCCGCAACGGTCTCCGCCTGAAAGAAGCTACAACCCGACCCTGCGCCGCCCGCGTCGACACCTCGAACGCTTCGCCACCTGCGCCGCATCGCAAGCGCCGGAAGCTACGCGCCGACTACCGCCGCGGCCCGCCCGAGCACGGCGCCCGTGGCGGGATCGAAGAAGTGGAAGCGCGCCGGGTCGACGGCGAGCTCGAGCTCTGTCCCGGGCAAGATCGGACGCTCCCCGTCGATGCAGGCGGTGAACAGCGCTCGCGTGTCGTCGGCGATCAGCCCCTCGCCCGGTTCCGGCACCGCCTCCGCGCCCCGGACGGCGTCGGAGAGGACGCGCGGGGCGTCGACGGCGAAGATGACGTGCGTCTCGGCGCCGAGGTCCTCGACGACCTCCGCGCGAACGCGAAGACGGGGCAGCGTGGGATCCGTCGTGGCGCCGTCCACGAAATCCGTCGGCCTGATCCCGAGGATCACGCGCCGCTGCCCGAGCCGCGTCGTCTCGGCGAGCGGAAGGGCGTGGTCGCCGAAGCGCAGCCTCCCGTCCAGGAGCTCGGCTTCGACCAGGTTCATCGAGGGAGAGCCGATGAACGAGGCCACGAAGAGGTTGGCGGGCTCGCGGAACAGGCGCTGCGGCGTGTCCACCTGCTGCAGGACACCGTCCCGGAGCACCGCCACGCGCTGACCGAGCGTCATCGCCTCGATCTGGTCGTGCGTCACGTAGACGGTCGTCACCCCGAGTCGCTCGTGCAGCCGGGCGAGCTCCGCCCGCATGGTGACGCGCAGCTTCGCGTCGAGGTTGGAGAGCGGCTCGTCCATCAGGAACGCCCTGGGCTCGCGGACCATTGCCCGGCCCATGGCGACCCGCTGGCGCTGCCCCCCGGACAACTCGCTCGGCTTCCGGTCGAGCAGCTCCTCGAGCCCGAGCTTCCGCGCCACCTCCAGCACGCGGCGTGCGCGCTCGGCCTTCGGGAGCCGCCGCAGGCGCAGGCCGAAGGCGAGGTTCCCAGCAACGGTCATGTGCGGGTAGAGGGCGTAGTTCTGGAAGACCATCGCCAGGTCGCGATCCTGCGGCCTGACGTCTGTGACGTCGGCGCTTCCGATGAAGACGCGGCCGGCGCTGACGGCCTCGAGGCCGGCGATCAGCCGCAGGAGGGTGGACTTGCCGCAACCCGAGGGACCGACGAGCACCATGAACTCGCCTTCGGCGATGTCGAGGCTGACATCGTCCACCGCGGTGACGTCCGTTCCGAACACCTTCGTGACGCCGTCCAGCCGGATGCCGTCGCCGTCGCGCCGGGAAGCGGACAAAGCCTCGCCGGTGTCTCGCGGTGTCTCGACATCCACGGTCACGTCACGGTAACCCACCCGTCGAAGGCTTTCGCGGGTGCGGCCGACGACGGGTCGGCGACGACCGTGACGGATCCGGCAGAGACGACCTCGGCCGACGAGGTGCCCACGAGAAGCTCGAACGAGCCGGGCTCCACGACGAACTCGACGTCACGCCCGTGGAACCCGAGCTGGCCGACGGGGACGTCGAACGTGAGGATCGCCGACCCACCCGCGGGCAGCGCGACGCGGGCGAAGCTCTTGAGCTCGAGCACGGGCCTCGTCACGCTCGCAGCCGTGTCGTGGACGTAGAGCTGGACGACCTCGTCGCCGTCGCGCGCGCCGGTGTTCGCGACGGTGACGTCGACGGTGACCGTCTCCGACCAGGAGACCTCGGCGCGGCGGACGGCGGCGTCGCGCAGCGCGAAGGTCGTGTAGGAGAGGCCGTGGCCGAACGGGTAGAGGGGCGCCGTCGGCTCGTCCGCGTAGTCGACCTTCCAGTGCGACCGTCCGCCCGAGATCTTGTGCCCGTAGAAGACGGGGAGCTGGCCGGACGACCGTGGATACGAGACCGGCAGCTTTCCTCCGGGGCTGAACTCCCCGACGACCGCGTCCGCGATCGCGTCGGCGCCCTCCTGGCCCGGGAGCCACGAGAGCAGCACCGCGGCACAGCCCTCGTGCAGCGCCGCCCCTCCGTAGGGTCTGCCGGCGACGAGCACCAACACGACCGGGGTGCCCGTCTCGAGGACGGCGCGGACGAGCTCCTGCTGCACGCCGGGCAGGTCGAGCGACGCACGGTCGCGCGTCTCGCCGCTCGTGCAGTCGTCGGTCAGGCCGGACTTGTCGCCGACGACCAGCACCGCCACGTCGGCCTCCCGCGCGAGGGCGACCGCCTCTGCGAAGCCGTCGCGCGCGTGGCCCTCGACCTCGCACCCCCGCGCGTACCGCACCCGCGACCCGAGCCGCGCCCGGAGGGCGTCGAGCACGGTCGGCGCGCCCACGTCGAACGCCGGCGCCGCGGCGCCGCGTGTTTCGCGCGCGAACGGATCGCCACCGCTGTCGAGCAGCACCTGCAGCGACTCGACGTGCGCGGGGTACGCGTAGTCGCCGAAGAGGTTGCGGGCATCCGCGGCGGACGGGCCGATCACGGCCACGGAGCGGACCGCGTCCGTGAGCGGCAGGGCGCCGTCGTTCCGGAGGAGGACGAGGCTCTTGCGCGCGGTCGTGCGGGCGAGCATGCGCTGGTCCGGCGTGTTGCTCGTCGCAGCCGCTGCGGCCGACTGGACGTACGGCTGCTCGAAGAGCCCGAGCTCGAACTTCGAGCGCAGCACTCGGCGGACCGCGCTGTCGACCGTCGCCTCGCGGACGACGCCGCCCCTTACTGCGTCGAGCAGCGGCGTCCCGTAGCAATCGGTGCTCGGGAGCTCGACGTCCAGGCCGGCCTCGAGCGCCTGAGCTGCGGCGTCGGCGGCGTCGAGGGCGAAGCGGTGGTAGTCCGCCAGCTGGCGGACGGAGAAGTAGTCGGAGACGACGCAGCCGTCGAACCCCCACTCCTCCCGGAGAAGCGCCGTCAGGAGCTCGTGGTCCGCCGCGCACGGGACGCCGTCGATCTCGTTGTACGCGTTCATCACGGAGCGAACGCCCGCCGCACGCACGACCGCCTCGAACGGATGCAGGTACACGTCGTGCAACTCCCTCGGCGGGATCTGCGCAGGCGCCCAGTTCCGCCCGCCCTCCGACGCGCCGTAGCCGACGAGGTGCTTGGCCGTGGCGACCACGCCGGTGGTGGGGTCCGTTCCCTGGAGACCGCGAACGAACGCGACACCCATGCGCGCGACGAGATACGGGTCCTCGCCGAACGTCTCCTCGAGGCGGCCCCAGCGAGGATCGCGGCAGACGTCGAGCACGGGGCCGAGGCCCTGGTGCGCGCCCGTCGCCCGCATCTGCGTCCGCACCGCGTCGGCGAGCTCCTCCAGCAGCGCGGGCTCCCACGTGCTCGCGAGCCCGATCGCCTGCGGGAAGACCGTCGCGTCCCGCGCCATCAGGCCCGAGCAGATCTCCTCGTGGACGATCGCCGGAATCCCCAGGCGCGTCTCCTCGACGAGCCTCCGCTGGAGCGTGTTGGCGAGCTCGGCAACCTGCTCGGGTCTCAGCCCGCTCGCACCGGCGACCCGGGTCACCTGGCCGAGCCCGTCGCGCAGCAGCACGTTTGCCTCCGGCCGGAGTCGCCCCTGATCGTCTGCCAGCTCCCAGACCCAGCGGCTGCCGAGCTGAGCCACCTTCTCCTCGAGCGTGAGCCGGCCGAGCAGGTCGTCGACCCGCTCGTCGACGGTGCGCGCGGGGTCGAGGTACGGCGGCTTCTCGCGCCCGACCTCCGAGACCGTCATGCGGGCTCCGGGCGCCCGACCGTCACGCGTGCTCCGTCAGCCGACGGCACGAGCCTCGCTCGACGAGGCGGGTCGGAAGAGTCACCTGCTCGACGTCCCGCGCAGGGTCGTCGATGAGGTCGAGCACCATCCGCACCGCCTCGAAGCCCATGCGCTCGACCGACTGGTCGACGGTGGTCAGCGGCGGCTCGGAGAGCGCCGACTCCGGGACGTTGTCGAACCCGACCACGGACAGATCCTCGGGCACCGAGAGCCCGAGCTCGCGCGCGGCGGCGATCGTCTCGATCCCCGACGTGTCGTTCGCCGCGAAGATCGCCGTCGGACGATCGGTGCGGTCGAGAAGCTCGCGCGCGGCCGTGCGGGCGCTGTCGGCTCGGTAGCCCCCGATCCGGACGAGGTCTTTGTCGAACGGGATCCCGGCCCTCTCGAGCGCACGTCGGTAGCCCTGCTGCCGCAGGCGCGCCGACTCGAGGTCGCGACGACCGGCGAGGAATCCGATACGCCGGTGCCCGAGGTCGATGAGGTACTCGGTCGCGGTCACGCCGCCGCTCAAGTTGTCGGAGTCGACGGTCGGCAGCGTCGTCGACCGGACGTTGTGGTCGACCGCGACGAGCGGACGCGACGAGGTGACGTCGACGATGCTCGGCGTCACCAACACCAAGCCGTCGGTCAGCGCGCTGACCCGGGCGAGCGAGCGCTGCTCCCATCCGGCCTGATCCTCGACGCGGCCGCAGTCGGAGAACACGATGAGGTCGTAGCCCGTCCCGCGCAGACCGCGTGCGGCACCCTTCAGCAGCTCGGCGTTGAACGGCTCGATGTCCGAGGCGATCACCCCGATCACGTTGGAGCGCCGGCTGCGCAGGCTCTGGGCGACGAGGCTCGACGTGTAGCCGAGCTGCTCGATCACCTCGCGGACGCGCGCCGACGTCTGCTCCGCAACGCCGTAGCGGTCGTTGATCACCTTCGAGACGGTGGCGACAGAGACACCGGCTGCGGCTGCGACGTCCGCGATCGTGACGGGCACGTCGGCCATGGCGCGGCGATACTACAGGATTCCGATAACGGTATCGATATCGGTTGACAACCTCTCCTCTCCCTGTAACACTCGCCCCGCGATGACGCACCCCGGCCACCGCAGGCGCGCCGTGATCTCCTCCCGGCCAGGCCTGCAAGGGAGGAGTCGAACCTCATGACGATCTGGAAGTTGCTGGGCCTGGCTGCCCTCATCACTGCAGCCGCGACGGCCCTGCTGACGACGACCACGGCCTCCGCAGGCGGGAAGGAGCAGAGCCAAACGCTCGTGTGGTGGCACAACGTGACGCAAGGCCCGGGCGTGAAGCTGTACAAGGACATCGCCGCCGAGTTCCAGAAGCAGCACCCGGGCATCACGATCAAGGCGGTGCCGCTGCAGAACGAGCAGTTCAAGACCAAGATCCCGATCGCGCTGCAGTCGGACAGCCCGCCGGACGTGTTCCAGAGCTGGGGCGGCGGCGGCCTCGTCGACCAGCAGAAGGCCGGCAAGGTGGCCGACCTGACGAAGTACGTCAAGCCGTGGATCAAGAGCATCGGCGGCACGGCTGCGGGCTGGCAGGTCAACGGCAAGCAGTACGCAGTCCCGTACAGCGTCGGCGTCGTTGGCTTCTGGTACAACAAGCAGCTCTTCAAGCAGGCAGGCATCGCGTCGGCGCCGAAGACGTGGCCGCAGTTCCTCGCCGCCGTCGCCAAGCTCAAGCAGGCGGGGATCACGCCGATCGCCATTGGCAGCAAGGACGAGTGGCCGGATGCGTTCTACTGGGACTACCTGGCCACGAAGCTCTGCAGCAAGCCGGTGATGCAGTCGTCGGCGGTCACGTACAACTTCGGCAACCCCTGCTGGACGAGGGCGGGCGAATACGTCCAGCGGCTGCTCGACGCAGGTCCGTTCCAGAACGGTTTCCTCGCGACGCCGGCGCAGCAGGGCGCGTCGAGCTCCGCAGGACTGGTCGCGAACGGCAAGGCGGCGATGGAGCTCCAGGGGCACTGGAATCCAGGGGTGATGCAGGCGCTGACCCCGGAGAACAAGGTCCCGAGCTTCCTCGGCTGGTTCCCGTTCCCGAACGTGCCGGGCAGCAAGGCGATCCCCGGTTCGCTCCTCGGCGGCGGGGACGGCTACGCCTGCTCCTGGAAGGCTCCGCAGCCGGCCTGCGCGCAGTTCCTGGCGTACATCGACAGCCCGAGCGTTCAGCGGCGCGTCGGGTCGACGGGCTTCGGGCTGCCGGTCCGCAGAGGGACGGAGAACTCCGTCAAGGACCCGAACCTGCGCACCGTGCTGAAGTTCCGCTCGACATCGCCGTTCATCCAGCTCTACCTCGACCAGGCCTATTCCGCGGAGATCGGACAGGCGCTGAACGGGGCGATCGCCAAGCAGTTCGCCGGTAAGGCGACCCCGGCGCAAGTCGTCGCGGAGATCCAATCGGCCGCCAAACGAAAGTAGTGACGAGTCTCGACGGCTCGACGGCCGGTAGCGCCTCGGCGCGACCGGCCGTCGTTCGTCTCCGGCGCAGGTGGCTCGAGATCGGGGTGTTCCTCGCCCCCGCCGTCGCGCTGTACGTGATCTTCCTGATCGTGCCGGTCGTCCAGGCGGTCCGTTACAGCACCTACGACTGGAACGGCCTTGGTGCGCTGAGCGACTTCGTCGGCCTCGACAACTACCGCGAAGCGTTCGGCGATCCCGCGTTCCGCCAGGCGATGGAGCACAACGGGATCCTCGTTGCGCTGTCGCTCGTCTTCCAGTTGCCGCTCGCGCTCGGCGTCGCGCTGCTCCTCAACCGGCGGATGCGAGGGCGGGGCCTGCTCCGCGTGGTCTTCTTCGCCCCGTACGTCCTCTCGGAGGCGATCACCGCCGTCATCTTCCTCCAGCTGCTCCAACCCGACGGGCTCGTCGACGAGATCCTGCGCGGCATGGGGCTCGGCGCGCTCGTCCAGCTCTGGCTCGCCGATCTCGGCCTCGTCTTCTACACCCTCTTCGTCGTGATCACGTGGAAGTACATCGGCTTCGCGATCATCCTCTTCCTCGCAGGTCTGCAGGGCGTCCCCGACGAGCTCCACGAAGCGGCGGCGATGGACGGCGCTTCGAGCTGGCAGTCCCTGCGCCTCGTCACGCTGCCGCTTCTCGGGCCCACCATCCGGATCTGGGCCTTCCTCACGATCATCGGATCGATCCAGCTCTTCGACATCGTCTGGATCATGACGCTGGGCGGCCCGGCCGGCGCGTCCTCGACGATGGCGACCTACATGGTCGACCAGGGCGTGAACAGCTATCGGATCGGCTACGCCACGTCGGTCGCGGTGATCCTGTTCGCGGTCTGCTTCGTCTTCTCGATCCTCTACCAGGTGTTCGTGCTGCGCCGTGACGTGCGCGGCGGGACGACCAGGATGGCGGGATGAGCAGGGCGCAGTCGAGGGCCGGAAGCACCGCGCCGTTCGCGAACGTCCCGGTGTACGTCGTCGCGCTCCTGCTGACCGTGATCGTGCTCGTGCCGATCGGGTTCGTCGTGCTGGGTGGCTTCCGCACCACCGGCCAGATCGCGGCCGACCCGGTCGGCCTGCCCGATCCGTGGGTGAGGCACAACTACGTCTCGGTGCTCACGTCGTCGGCCTTCTGGCGACAGCTCGGCAACAGCATGATCGTCGCGGCGATCGCCACCGGCCTCGTGGTCAGCGTGAGCGCCATGGCCGCGTATCCGCTCTCCCGCATGCAGTTCCGGGGGCGCGAGGCGTTGTTCGTCTTCTTCACGTTCGGGCTGCTCTTCCCGGTCGCCGTCGCCGCGCTGCCTCTCTACCTCCTCCTGCGCCAGCTCGGCCTGCTCGAGTCGCTGCTCGGGGTCGCGCTGCCGGAGGCGGCGTTCGCGATCCCGATCACGATCATCATCCTGCGCCCGTTCATGCGCGCGATCCCGGCGGAGCTCGAGGACGCGGCCGCGATGGACGGCTGCGGGCGCTTCGGCTTCTTCCTGCTCGTCCTCGTGCCGCTGTCGCAGCCGGCGCTCGTGACCGTGACCATCCTCTCCGTGATCACGAGCTGGAACAACTTCATCCTGCCGCTGCTCGTGCTCACGGACCCGAGCAAGTGGACGCTCCCGCTCGGCGTCGCCCAGTATTCGAGCGAGCACAGTGCGGACACCGCCGCCATCCTCGCGTTCACGACGCTCTCGATGGTGCCGGCACTGCTCTTCTTCCTCGCGGCGCAGCGTCGCATCGTCGGCGGGCTCTCCGGCGCCGTGAAGGGCTGAGCCCGGCCCCGGTGGAGGTTGCCAACCCGGTCCTGCCGGGCATGCACCCCGACCCGACCGTCTGTCGCGCCGGTCGGGACTTCTACCTGGCCTGCTCGAGCTTCGAGTACTTCCCGGGCGTCCCCCTCTACACCAGTCGAGATCTCGTCCACTGGACGCCCATCGGGCACGCGCTCACGCGCCGCAGCCAGCTCGATCTCCGCGGCGTCCCGAGCTCGGGCGGCGTCTACGCGCCGACCCTTCGCCACCACGAAGGCACATTCTTCCTCGTCACGACCATGGTCGGTCGTGGCAACTTCGTCGTAACTGCGCGGAGCCCGCGTGGGCCGTGGTCCGATCCGCTCTGGCTCGACGAGGACGGCGTCGACCCCTCGCTCGCCTTCCTCGACGGGCGCGTCTTCTACACGCGCAACGGCCGCGGCGCCGACCCCGACCATCCGTTCGTCTACCAGGGCGAGTTGACGCTCGCCGGCGGCCCGCCGATCGTGGTCGAGCCACGCGTGATCTGGCGCGGGACGGGTGGAATCTGGCCGGAGGCACCGCACCTCTATCGCCGCGGCGGCTGGTACTACCTCGTCGCGGCCGAGGGTGGCACGAGCTACGGGCATTCCGTCGTGGTCGCCCGCGGCACCGACCCGTACGGGCCGTTCGAGCCCTCGCCCCACGGGCCGCTGCTCACGCATCGCGACCGGCCCCGGCTGCCGATCCAGGCGACGGGGCACGCCGACCTCGTCGACCTCGAGGACGGCACGACCTGGGCCGTGCTGCTCGCGATCCGACCGCGCGGAGGCACGCACCACCACCTCGGTCGCGAGACGTTCCTGGCACCCGTCCGCTGGGGCGACGACGGATGGCCGCGGATGTCGCCCATCAGGGCTCGGCTGGAGGGCCCGGCGCTTGCGCGGGCCCAGGTGCCCGAAGCGCCGGAGCGACTGCGGTTCCGTCCCGGGCGCCTTCCCACGGGTTGGCTCTTCGTCCGGAATCCCGCTCGCGGGTGCTGCACCCTCCGGGAACGACCGGGATTCCTGCGGCTCTGGGGAACCGCGGCGACCCTCTGCGACGTCGCCTCGCCGGCGCTCGTCTGCCGACGCCAGCAGCACTTCGAGGCGACCGCGCGGATGCGTCTCCGGTTCGAGCCCGTGAACCCGGGCGAGCAGGCCGGGCTGTGCCTCAGGGCGAACGAGGACTTCAACGCGGCCCTCGTCGTGGCGCTAGGCCCGCGCGGCCGGGAGCTACGCCTCGACGTCACGCTGCGCGGCGAGACGTCGACGCTCGCGCGGCACGGGCTCGCGGCCGGGCCGGTGACGCTCGAGCTCCGCGCGACGGCGAGCGAGTACCGGTTCTCGGGCGGCACCGGCCGTCCGGAGGAGCTCGGCCGCGTCCCCACGCGCTCGTTCTCCGCCGAGACGATCCTCGCGTGCACCGGGAGGCACCACTTCACCGGCGCGATGATCGGCCTGTACGCGACGGGCGGCGGGGCGCGCGCCACGGTCCCAGCCGACGTCGAGTGGTTCGAGTACTCGCCGTGACGACCTCTGGACATCATTTACAGGCTCCCTTAAACTCGGCCTCGTTCAGGCGACGCTGTCTCGTTCATCCCGAAGGGAGCGCTTCATGAGCAGGAGGAAGATCGGTGTCGTCGTCGTCGCTGCCTGCGCAGCGGTTCTCCCGCTCGTCTTCGCGTCGGTGTCCGCGACGAGCCCCTCGCAGGCGAGCGCCATCTACTTCGGCATGGACGCCCCACTGACCGGGCCGACGCAGCTCGTCGGCCAGAGCGACCGGCAGGCCGTCGACGCGGTGGTGGCGTACTGGAACTCCCGCGGCGGCATCAAAGGTAGGCGAGTCGTCGTGGACGTCCTCGACAACGCATCGAATCCGTCGCAGGCCGTCCAGAACGTCCAGAAGTTCATCAGCGACTCCAAGTACGTGGGCATCTTCGGCTCGGGGAACGCCGCCGCCGCCGTGGCCACCGGGGCGATTGCGAGCCAGGCGGGGATTCCGTTCATCGCGCTCTCGCCCCCGACGGGGCTCGTCGAGCCGCCGCAGCCGTATGCCTACATCCTCACGGCGACGGCCCGGCTCTACGCGTACAGCGAGGCCGCATACCTCAAGAGCATCGGCGTCAAGCGCGTGTGGCTCATGGGCGACAACGGTGGATACGGGCGCGACGGGCCGGCGCAGGTCTCGAAGCTGGCGAAGAAGTACGGCCTCGAGATCGTCGACACGACGATCTTCTCGCCCGCGTCGACGGACTTCTCCGCCGAGCTGACGCGAATCAAGAACTCCAACGCCCAGGCGCTGTGGCTCTGGACCGCGACGCCCGCGGGGCCGACGATCGTAAAGCAGTTCAAGCAGCTCCAGCTGCCGCAGCGGCTCGTGCTGACCGGCGCCAACGTCTCACCGCAGTTCCTCCAGGGCACGTGCGGCGACGTCAACGGCGCAATCGTCAACTCGTTCCTCGCGACCGCGTGGACGTTCCTCCCGAAGACGGACCCCGTGCGCAAGGAGGCCGCGCTGCTCCGCAGCATCCTCAAGCGGCCCGTCTCCAACTTCGACGGCGATGCGGCGGGCGCGCTCTGGGCGTTCAAGGCGGCGATCGAGAAGGGCGCGGCCACGCGGGCGGGCATCAACGACGCGCTCGAGACGAAGCTGCGAGGGGTCGTGACGCCGGCGGGCAGGATCTTCCTCTCGCGGAGAAACCACCAGGGCCTCCAGCTCGACTCGATGTGGGTCGGCAGGATCCAGAACTGCCAGGTGAAGCCGCTCTTCGGCAAGGCCTTTGCGAAACCGAAGAAGAAGTAGCGATCCTCGTCGAGCACTCTCTCGCGGACGTCGCCGCCCGAGTCCCAGGCGACGTCCGCGAGGAGTGCCCCCAGGGAGCCGGCCCCGAATGGATATCAGGGTGTTTGACAGGTGACCTGTAACGTTCGATACTTCCGTCGTCATCTGCCGGCGCTGGCAGACGGCCGAGACGCCGGCACGACCACGGGAGGTCGATCGTGAACCGTCTCGGCAGCCGTCTTCGGCACGCGCTCCTCGTCGTCGTCCTCGCGCTCGCGCTCGTTGCGGGCACAGGCTCGTCAGCGGGAGCGTCGATAGCCCACTTCACCGGGACGCTCCCCAACGGAGCCTCGTGGGTCGCGGACGTTCCCTCGGACTGGAACGGCATTCTCGTCCTCTACAGCCACGGATTCGGGCCACTCTTGCCTGCGAATGCGCCGGATCCCGGTACGCGCGACGCGCTGCTCGCGCGCGGCTACGCGCTCGCCGGCTCCTCGTACGACCCCGCAGGCTCCTGGTGGGCGCTCAACACCGCGGTCGACGACCAGTTCGCCACGATCGACGCGGTGACGGCGTCTGGCCTCCCACACGAGCCCGACCGCGTCCTCGCGTTCGGCACCTCGATGGGCGGGCTGGTCAGCGCGCTGGAAGCCGAGCGCGGAGCCGGGATCATCGACGGCGCGCTCTCGACGTGCGGGATCTTGGCCGGCGCCGTCCATCTGAACAACTACCAACTCGACGCGGAGTACGCGATCGCGAAGCTCCTCACGCCTGCTCCCGGACCCAAGCTCGTCGATTTCGCGAACCCGGGCGAGGGCGCCGCGTCGGGAGCCGCGCTCACCGCGGCGGTGCAGGCTGCCCAGACGACCCCTGAAGGGCGCGCGCGCGTCTCGCTCGTCTTTGCGCTCCTCAACGTCGCCCCCTCCGCGCCCGGCGTTCCCGAGCCCGCACCGAACGACGCCGAGGCGATCGAGGCCGCGCAATACGCGAGCGCGGTCCAGTCGTTTCCGCTGCTCAACTTCATCCAGTTCGGCCGGTACTGGATCGAGCTCGCGGCCGGCGGCAACGGATCCTGGACGCGCGGCGAGGACTTCGCAGAGCTTCTGAGCCACTCCCCCTACCACGACGTGGTGCGGAAGCTCTATCGCACCGCCGGTCTCGACCTGAAGGCCGAACTCGAGATTCTCGACGCGGGCGCGGCGATCGGCGCCGACCCGGACGCCATCGCCTCGCTCGAAGAGACGTCCGTGCCCACCGGAAACCTCCAGGTTCCCGAGCTCACGCTGCACACGACCGCAGACCCGCTGGTCCCCGTCCAGCACGAAGGCGTCTACGCGGACGGCGTTCGCCGCGCGGGGGCCAACGGCTTGCTGCAGCAGGCATATGTCGACCGCTGGGGCCACTGCAGCTTCACGCCGGCGGAGTTGGTGGCGGGTCTCGAGGCGCTCCGGCATCGGGTCGACACGGGGCACTGGGACTCCGTCGCGCAGCCGCAGATGCTGCAGGCGTCGGCGAGCGCCCTCGGCCTCGGCGACGCAGCGTTCGTGCCGTATCAACCGCCGGCCTTGTCCGGCGACAACGGCTCGTTCGACCCCGCGACGAATGGGCGTTGACGTCGAGCTGACAGCCCCAGAGTGTTCCGGACGATGTGAAACGATGCCCCGATGACCGCGGCCATCGGAGTCGAGGAGGCGAGGGGGCGCACCGAGCCCGGCGTCTCGTACGCCGTCGCCCGCCTTCATCAGCGACTCTTCGCCAGCATCAGCGAGCGCGTGGCGCCGTACGGTCTCACGACGCTTCAGTTCACGACGCTGAGCGTGCTCAGCCGGCACGGCGCGCCGCTCTCGACGTCGCAGCTCGCGCGACGGGCGTTCATGACCCCACAGTCCATGAGCGAGGTCATCCACGCGCTCGAGCGCAACGGCCTCATCAAGCGAAACCCGCATCCGAACCATCGCAGGACGCTGCCGGCGACGATCACGCCAAAGGGCCGGCGCGTGCTCGCTGCCTGCGACGGGGCGGTCTCCGAGTTCGAGGACTCGATGCTCTCGGGCTTCTCGGAGAAGGACCGTGCGGCGTTCCTCGACATGGTCAAGGCGGCGGTTCGCAATCTCGGCGGCGGCTTCCCGTATGAGTAGACGACACACGTGTTTCAGGTAACCTGAATACGTGGCGGCGGCGACTCTTCCGCTCGCACTCGCGACGGAGCCGCAGCTCGCTTGCGAGCTCACGGGCGTCACGAAGGCGTTCGGTGCGGTCAGGGCCGTCGACGACGTCTCACTCGACGTTGCCGCCGGCTCGCTGAGCTGCCTGATCGGCCCGAACGGGGCCGGAAAGTCGACCCTCCTCGGCTGCATTTCCGGTTTCCATCTCGTCGACGGCGGCGTCGTGCGCGTCGACGGGCGCGACGTCACGCGCTGGCCGCCGCATCGCCGCGCTCGGCACGGGTTGGCGACGGTGTTCCAGACGACGCGTCCGCTCGCCGAGCTCGACGTGCTCGGCAACGCCGCCGTCGGAGCACACGTTCGCTCCCGTACGGGCTTCGTCGAGAACATGCTTCGGCCGCCATGGCAGTGGCGCGAGCAGCGGCGGGTGCGGGAGGAGGCTCATGAGGCCCTTGCGGTCATCGGGCTGGACGGGCGCGCTGACGACCCGGCCGCGGTCCTCCCCCTCGGGCAGCTCCGGCTCCTGGCCATCGCCCGCGCGCTCGCGCAGCGTCCTTCAGTGCTGCTGCTCGACGAGCCGGCCGCCGGTTTGCGCGCGGGCGAGAAGGCGCGCCTCGTCGAGGCCCTGCGGACGCTCTCGGGCCGCGGGCTCACGATGGTGCTGGTCGAGCACGACATGCAGTTCGTGGGGGCGCTCGCAGAACGCGTCGTCGTGCTGGATCGCGGCCGCGTGATCGCCGACGGCACGCCGGCCGAGGTGCGAAACGACCCCGAGGTCGTCGCCGCGTACCTCGGCTCCGCGACGCTGTGACCGCCCTCGTCCAGGTGGACGACCTCGTCGTCCGCTACGGGCCCGCGGTGGCGGTGGACGGCGTCTCGTTGACGCTCGGAGCGGGCGAGCGGGTCGCGCTCATCGGCGCCAACGGCGCGGGCAAGTCCTCGCTCCTCAACGCGGTGTGTGGGGTGGTGCGCCCGGCGGGAGGGAGCGTGCGGGTCGCGGGCGACGACGTCACCGGAAGGGCACCGAATCACGTCGTACGCCGTGGCCTCACGCAGGTTCCGGAGGGCCGCCAGGTCTTCCCCAGCCTTCCGGTCGAGGCCAACCTCCTCCTCGGCGCGTTCGGCCGCTCTTTCCGCACGGAGATCGCGACCTCGACGATCCGCTACCTCCGCCGCCGCGCAGCTGCGCGTGAGCGTCTCGACCGCGTCTACACGCTGCTTCCCAAGCTGTACGAGCTGCGCGACCGACCTGCAGGACGAACCTCGGGCGGCGAGCAGCAGATGGTCGCGATCGGTCGCGCGCTGATGGCCGAGCCACGGGCGCTCGCGATCGACGAGCTCTCGCTCGGCCTCGCGCCGATGGTCGTCGAGCAGCTTGTCGAGTTCCTGCACCGGCTCAACGACGAGGAGCACGTCGCGATCCTCCTCGTCGAGCAGAACGCACTGCTCGCCTTCGACCTCTGCGACCGTGCGTACGTTCTGGAGACGGGCCGCGTCGTGCTCGAGGGCGCGAGCGCGGAGATCCGCGACCGCCCGGAGGTCCACAGCGCGTACCTGGGAGGCGGCCCCGGGTGACCGAGTTCGTGCAGCTCATCGTCGTGGGCCTCTCGACGGGGTCTGCGTTCGCGCTCGTCGGGATGAGCCTGGTGCTCGTCTTCCGGACGACCGGCATCGTCAACTTCGCGCAAGGCGTCTTCGCGGTGACCGGCGGGCTGTTCACGTTCCAGCTCTCCGACGACCTTCCGCTCGTGCTCGCGATGCTGGTCTCGGTCCTCCTCGCCGCCTTCCTGTCGTCGATCCTCGCCGTGGTCGCGGTCGGCTTTCGTGACCGGACGACCAGCCTCGCGAGCACGATCATCACCCTCGGCGCCGCGTTTCTGGCGCAGGCGCTGCTCCTGCTCAAGTTCGGCGACATCCCGCGCAGCTATCGGGGCATCTCCGACCGGGCGTGGGACATCGGCGGCGTCCTCGTCCAGCCGCAGTACGTGCTCATCGCAGCCGTCGCGATCCTTTGTGCCGTCGCGCTGACCGTCTTCCTCCGCCGAACGATCGTCGGACAGGCGCTCGTCGCGTGCTCGGACTCGCGCCGCGCCGCCGAGCTCGTCGGCCTCAACATCCGCTCGCTCGCGGTCGTCGCGTTCGCCGGCGCCGGCGCGCTCTGCGCGCTCGGCGGCGCGCTCCTTGCGCCGAGCAACCCGATGACGTACAGCTCGGACGTCGCGATCACCGTCAACGGCTTCGCCGCGGCCGTGTTCGGCGGACTGGGCTCGATCCGCCTCGCGTTGCTCGGCGGCTATGCGCTCGGGATCCTCGAGCAGCTCGTGGTCGGGTATGTGGATCCGCAGTACAGCTTGACCATCGCCCTGATCGTCATGCTCGTCCTCATCGGCTGGCGCTCACGGGCGGAGATCGCGAGCGGAACGCACGAGGTGCACGCTGCGATCCAGCGCGCCCGCGTACCGTGGCCGGCCCCGGTCCGGATCGGCTTGATCCTCGCCGGAGCCGTCTTCGCCTGCTGGCTTCCGTACCAGCTCTCGACGTTCGACGTGGGGCTCTACGACCGCATGGGCCTGTACGCGCTCGTGACGATCGGTCTCACGCTCCTCATGGGATATGCAGGGCAGATCTCACTCGGACAGGGGGCGTTCTTCCTCGTCGGCGCCTACACGTCGGCGATCCTCACGGTCGGCATCGATCCGGACACACGGCTCGTCGACCCCGATGCCGGCGTCTCGCCGGTGCTCGCCGTGCTCGCCGCGCCCGTGGTGGCGGCAGTGCTCGCCGCCCTGATCGGCGTCCCCCTCCTCCGCCTCCACGGCCACTACCTCGCGTTCGCGACGCTCGCGCTCCACCTCATTGCGTTCTCGGTTCTGTCGGTCTGGGACCGATTCACGGGCGGCCAATACGGGATCTCGGTCACGAGGCCGCTCACCGTCTTCGGTCACGACCTCCGCGGCCCGCTGCACGCAGCCGTCGTCTGGGGCGTGGTCGCGGTCGCGCTGCTCCTCGCAACCAACCTCGTCCACTCGCGGGTCGGGCGCGCGTTGCAGGCGATCGCCACCGACGAGGCGTCGGCGGCGGCGTCGGGGATCCCCGTCGCAAGCTACAAGCTGCGGCTGTTCGTCTTCGCGGCCGCTCTCGCCGGCCTCGGCGGAGGTCTGTTCACCTTCTCGTTCCTCATCGTCTCGCCCGACGCGTTCCCGATCGTGCTCAGCATCGAGTTCGTCGTCATGGTCGCCGTGGGCGGTCTCGGCAACGTCTACGGCGCGGTCGCGGGGACGGTCGCGATCCTCTACCTCGAGCAGAAGCTCCGCGACCTGGGAACCCGGCCCGACCTGTTCGGCTGGGACCTGCCCGACGCGGCTCCGACCGTGTTCTCGTTCGGCGTCTTCGGGCTGATCCTGATGACGATCATGCTCTTCTTTCCCCGCGGGCTGCTACCGGCGCTCAGCGACGCAACCGCAGCAACAGTCCGCGGCGTCCGGCGCCGGAGCTCGACCGCGTAGTAGACATGCTCGTCATCGGGTGGAATCTCGACGGATGCCGGTTGGCCGGGAACCGCACCCCGTCCTCGGCGTCGTTGCGGTGTGGCCAGGGGTGGCAGCAGGAGGCATGAAGCGCTCCGCGAGCGCGGAGCCTGCGTACGTCTCGGGGATCGGCTCGAAGGTGTATCCCCGCCCTCCGAGCGTCGTGAGGATCGTCTCGACGCCCGCCACGTTCTCCGCCTCGTCAGCGCACTCGCCATCGTGCAAGAGCACCACCAGGCCGGACCGGCCCGCCAGGATGCCCGGGTCGCGGAGAACGCGCTCGGCGATGGCAGCGCGCCCGGGACGATTCCAGTCCTCTGGCGCGATGTCCCAGACGATCGTCTTCATACCAAGCGCCTCAGCCCGACTTCGGACCGCCTCCTGCCGCGGGTGGCCGGCCGTGTCGGTCACCCGGAAGGGCGAGCCGAACGGCGGACGCAGCAGTGTCGGCGCTCGTCCGGTCGTCTCCTCGATGATGGCCGACGTCCGAGACAGCTCGTCGTCGAGCTGGTCATCGTCGAGCGACGCCAGATCCGTGTGAGACCAGGCGTGGCTGCCGATCCCGTGGCCGGCGTCGCGCACGCGCTTCGTCAGGTGGGGCCGCAGTTCGATCCATCTGCCCTCCTGGAAGAACGTGGCACGTGCGTCGTGCGCCGCGAGGACGTCGAGGATCGCCGGCGTGAACGTCTCGTGCGGCCCGTCGTCGAAGGTCAGGTGGAGAGTCGGCACCGGGGAAGTGAAGCAACCCGAACGCCTGCGGCTTGCGTCCCGGAACGACCTGGAACGCGGTCGCCTTGGCTCCGGTTGCACGACACGTTCGGGTCAGTCATGTCCTTCACGCAGGCCGCTCCGCCAGCCCAAAGCTGTACAAGCGCCACTGCGCCGCCAACGGAGACACCTCGAACCGTTCCGCAACCTCGTCCACATCGGCCGCCTCAGCCCACGCCTCGCGCACCGAGGCCTCCGGCATGAGGAGCTCCGCGCCGAAGACGTTTGCCTCGCGCTCGAGGTCGCGGTCGGTGTGGTGCGACACGTCCAGCGTGCGGCAGTAGCTCGGCGCGGCGGCGTGCGGATCGGGGCGCGCGTGGCAGATCCAGTGGCCTAGCTCGTGGGCGATCGTGAAGCGGTGACGGCGGGTCGGCGTGTCGCCGGACATGGCCTCGGCGGCGTTGACGACGATCAGCCGCTCCGAGGGGATGAGCATCCCGGAGCAGTCGCCCAGGTCGCGCTCCTCGATCCGCAGGCCGAGGAAGTCCTCGGCGATCGACTCGACCGGGACGGGGATCTCGCCGGTGCGGAACGTGGCGACGTACTCCGCCCGGAGCTCGTGCGCGCGTGGGTCCGTGTAGCGGGTTGGGGCGAGCGTCAAGAGTTCGTTCGTAAGCCGATCGATGAGCGCGTCCATCCTCGCCCAATCAGCACGGCGATGCACCGGCCTTACGGCCAGGTCCGCCTAGCCTCGCGCTCCACGCCGGCCGGCGTGTGCCGCAGGTCGGGACTGACGGCATTGGAGGTCTGACAGTAGTTCCGCGCGTGAGCCTTGTCTACGTGCGCGACTACCCTCGCCCCCACTTCGGCCCAGGGCCGGCTCAGGGTCGAGTCAGGGTCATTCCGGATGGTTCTGCGCGCCCGACCGAGGCATTCTCGAGCCATGAGCGAACACACCACCGATACCACTGAAATCCCCGAGATCCGGCGGCTCGAGCGGAGCCGGTCGGATCGGATGATCGCCGGCGTGAGCGGCGGGCTGGCCCGCTACTTCGAGATCCACCCCGCGGTGTTCCGCGTCGGCTTCGTCGTCCTCACCCTGCTGGGCGGGGCCGGCATCCTGATCTACCTGGCCGCGTGGCTCGTGATCCCGGACGAGGACGAGGGCGACTCGGTCGCCACGGCGGCGCTCCGGAACCGGCGCGACCGGCCGTGGCCGCTGATCGGCCTCGGGCTTCTCGCCGTCGCGGCGGCGATCCTCCTGTCGCGGGCCACGCTGTGGCCGGACGGCGACGCCTGGTGGCTCTTCCTGCTGGCCGGCGTCGCGATCCTCCTCATCACGCG
The DNA here is from genome assembly GCA_035691005.1 of Gaiella sp. Taxonomy (GTDB): domain Bacteria; phylum Actinomycetota; class Thermoleophilia; order Gaiellales; family Gaiellaceae; genus Gaiella. Next base: position 20,126 of record DASSJV010000102.1, read on the forward strand.
GCAGCCGAAGGCGGAGCCGCGGGCGGACGGGACGACCGCACCGATGGACGCGACGGAGCTCGCGGCCCGCGACTCGCACCGCGTGCGGCGGTTCTTCCGCTGGGTCGGGATCGTCGTCGCCTCGTTCGTCGCGCTCCTCGCGATCGCGATCGGCATCTTCGTGGCGGTCTTCGACGTTCACCCCGGACGCGGGATCGGCGACGAGAACTACATCGTCACGACCCCCCTGGCCCTGCAGAACGAGTACCGGGTCGGGATCGGCACGCTCGACCTCGACCTCAGCCGGATGCGGTTCCCGCTCGGCGTGACGCACCTCGAGACGAGCGTCGACGTGGGCGACCTGCACGTCATCCTGCCGACGGGCGTCGCCCTCCGCGGCACCGGCGAGGCCCACGCGGGGACCGTGAACATGCTCGGCAGGGAGGACGACGGCTGGGACGCGGACGTCAACCTGTTCGGCAACGGCCCGCGCACCCTCGACCTCGTGGCGCACGTCGGCGCGGGATCGGTCCGCGTCGAGCGCGCCGTACGATGAGCCGCCATGGCGCTGCGGACGTTCGCGACGAGTCCGGACGAGCGCGTGATCGCGGGGGTCTGCGCGGGCATCGCGCAGACCCTCGGGGTCGATGCGACGCTCGTTCGTCTCGTCTTCGCCCTCCTCGCGCTGGCCGGCGGAGCCGGGATCCTCCTGTACCTCGCTCTCTGGGCCTGGTCGGACGGGAGGCGGGCCTGGGTCGCGGCCGTGCTCGCCTTCGTCTCGGGCTGCGTGCTGCTCGGGGCGCTCGGGCTCTCGAGCCGCGCGGTCGCGGGCGTCGCGCTGATCGCCGGCGGGCTCGCGCTCGCGTGGCGCCAGGGCGGCAGCTTCCACCCGGAGGCGCCGCTCTCGTACGGCGGGATCGGGCTCGCGGCGGTGGGCGCCGTCCTGCTCCTGTGGGGCGGCGGCACGTCGTCGAACCTCCTCGCGCCGGGCGCCGTCGCAGGGGCGCTGCTCCTGATCGGCGGCCCCTGGGTGTGGCGGCTCGCGGTCGACCGGGACGTCGAGCGCACCGCGCGCATCCGCAGCGAGGAGCGCTCCGACATGGCCGCGCGCGTGCACGACTCGGTGCTGCAGACGCTCGCGCTGATCCAGAAGCACGCGCAGGAACCGCGGCGCGTCGCCTCCCTCGCGCGGCGGCAGGAGCGCGAGCTCCGCGGCTGGCTCTACGGCGACCAGCCGCTCGAGGACGACAGCGCATCGCTCCTCGCGGCGCTCGAGGCGGCCGCGGGCGACGTCGAGGAGCTCCACGGCGTGCGCGTCGAGCTCGCGAGCGCCGGGGACTGCCCGGTCGACGCGTCGGTGAACGCGCTCGTGCTCGCCGCGCGCGAGGCGATGACGAACGCCGCGAAGTTCGCGGGCGTCGAGGAGATCGACGTCTACGCCGAGGTCACCGACGACGCAGCGGGCGTCTTCGTGCGCGACCGCGGCGCGGGGTTCGACCGCGAGAAGGTCCCGGCCGACCGTCGCGGGGTGGTCGAGTCGATCGAGGGGCGGATGGAGCGCGCGGGCGGCCGTGCGACCGTGACGACGAGCCCCGGCAAAGGCACCGAGGTGGAGCTGCACCTCCCGCGGAGGCCGTCGTGACGCCGGAGAAGAAGCGGCGCGTCGTGCTCGTCGACGACCACGACCTGTTCGTCGCGGGCGTCCGCGCGGAGCTCGGCGACGCGGTCGGGGTCGTCGGCCAGGCCGGGACGGTCGCCGAGGCGATCCCGCTGATCGTCGAGCTCGACCCCGAGGTCGTGCTGCTCGACGTGCACCTGCCCGACGGGAGCGGCGACGCGGTGATCAACGCCGTCGCGCCCGACCGGCCCGGCGTGCGGTTCCTCGCGCTGTCCGTGTCGGACGCGGCCGAGGACGTGATCGCGGTGATCCGGGCCGGCGCGCGCGGCTACGTGACGAAGACGATCTCCGGGACGGAGCTGGCCGCGGCGATCGAGCGGGTCGCGACGGGCGACGCCGTGTTCTCTCCGCGCCTCGCGGGCTTCGTGCTCGACGCGTTCCGCGCGGGCGAGCAGGTCGGCGGCGACGCGGAGCTCGACGAGCTCACCCCGCGCGAGCGCGAGGTGCTCCAGCTGATCGCGCGCGGCTACATGTACAAGGAGATCGCCGCGCGGCTGCACCTCTCCGTGAAGACCGTCGAGAGCCACGTCTCGAGCGTCCTGCGCAAGCTGCAGCTCTCGACGCGGCACGAGCTCGCCCGCTGGGCGACCCGGCACCGGCTCGTCTAGAGCACTAGTCGAGCTCGACCGGCAGCCGCACGTCGTGGTCGTCGAGCACGAACTGCTCGGCGATGCTCACGCGATACAGGCGATGCCGTGCAGGCGGAAGCACGTCGTCGGGTGTCCACGCACGGAAGCCCTGTGCCTCCGATCTCCGTGAGTACGTCGCGATCGCGGCGTCCACCTCCCGGAGCTCCTCCGCGACGCCGGCCATGTACAGGCCGTTCCAGGCGCCGACCCGATGCGAGTCGAAGATCACGACCGCCACCTCGGGTCGCGTCGCGAGGTTCCGTGAATGCTGGGCGTCGGGAGACGACGCCCAGAGGAGCTCCCAGTCCGTCGCGGGCGCGAACCAGACCGGCGAGACCCACGGCCTGCCGTCCTCGTCGGCGGTGGCGAGCGTCATGAAGCGGTTGTCGTCGACGATCGCGCGCGCGAGCGCACCCAGATCCGGTTGCCCGGTCACCGTTGCGATCTTGACACGTCGAGCGCGGTCTTCGGTTCACCGCACCTCCGAAGAGCGGCTGGCGCCCGACCCGGCCGATCCGGCCTCGGCCACCGTATCGGGGTACGAGCAACGACCCCGAGGAGGCAGGGCATGGACGAGGTTGGCGCGATCGAGCAGCAGGTGTTCGGCGGCGAGAACCGCAAGTGGTGGACGCTCGCGGCGGTGTCGCTCGGGCTGTTCATGATCATGCTCGACAACACGGTCGTGAACGTCGCGCTGCCGTCGATCCAGCACGACCTCGGGCTCTCGCTCTCGGAGCTCGAATGGGTCGTCGCGGGCTATGCGCTGACGTTCGCCGCGTTCATGCTCACCGGCGGCAAGCTCGCCGACCTGCTCGGGCGGCGGCTGATGTTCGTCGCCGGCCTCGTCGTTTTCACCGCCGCGTCGCTCGCCTGCGGGCTGGCCGGCGGGCCGGAGATGCTGATCGGCGCCCGGGTCGTACAGGGCATCGGGGCGGCGCTGATGAACCCCGCGACGCTCTCGATCATTACCGCGACGTTCCCCGCGCGGCAGCGCGGCACGGCCATCGGCATCTGGGCCGGCGTCTCTGCGCTCGCGCTCGCGATCGGGCCGCTCGTCGGCGGGCTCCTCTCGGAGCACGTCGACTGGAGCTGGATCTTCTTCGTCAACGTCCCCGTCGGCGTGATCGCGATCGCGGCCGCGTACCTCTTCATCGACGAGTCGAAGGACAGGTCCCACGGCCAGCGGCCGGACGTGCCGGGGCTCGCCACCTCCGCGGTCGGGCTGTTCGCGCTCACGTACGGGCTGATCGAGGCGAACTCGTACGGCTGGGGCTCGACGCGGATCATCGGCGCGTTCGCGATCGCGGTGGTCGCGCTCGTGGCGTTCGTTGTGCTCGAGCTCGTCCAGCGGCGGCCGATGCTCGACCTCCGTCTCTTCCGCAGCGGGACGTTCTCCGGCGCGAACGCCGCGATGCTGCTCGTCGCGCTCGCGATGTTCGGCGTGTTCTTCTACGTCTCGCTCTACATCCAGCAGATCCTCGGCTACTCGCCGGTCGAGGCAGGCGCGAGCTTCCTCCCCGCGACGCTCCTGATCGCGTTCCTCGCGCCAATCGTCGGGAAGCAGTCCGACCGCATCGGCTCGCGCTGGCTGACCGGGGCCGGGATGCTCCTCGCCGCCGTGTCGCTCCTGATCCTCTCGCGGCTCGACACCGGCTCGACCTACTGGGACATCCTCCCCGGGCTGATCGTGCTCGGGATCGGCATGGCGTTGACGATGACCCCGACGACGGCCGCCGCAATGAGCTCGGTGCCGCGCGACCAGGCGGGCGTCGGCTCGGCCGTGCTGAACAGCATGCGCCAGGTCGGCGGCTCGCTCGGGATCGCTGTGACCGGCGCGATCGTCGCGCACGTCAGCGCGGGCTCGCTCGCCGACGGCAACCCGCAGCCGGTCGCCTTCGTCGACGGGTTCCAGGCAGGGCTCGAGGTCGCGGCGGCGATCGCCGTCGCCGGGGCGGTCATCGCCGTCGCGACCATGCGCTCCCACGCGAAGCGCCCCGACGTCCCGCTCGAGGAGCCGGCGCTCCAGGAGGCGGCCTGACCGGATCCCCTCCCGGTCAGGCCCGCCGCACGGTGACCGCGGTGCCGTAGGCGGCGACCTCGGTCATGTTCCCGCCGAGCTCGTTGCAGTCGAAGCGCATCGCGATCACGGCGTTCCCGCCCGCCTCGCGTGCGGCGTCGCGCAGCCGCTCGACCGCCTGCAGGCGGCTGTCGGCGAGCATCTTCGTGTAGCCCTTCACCTCGCCGCCGACGAGCCCCTTGAGCTGGGCGCCGATGTCCGAGCCGATGTTCCGGCTCCGCACGGTGAGGCCGAAGACCTCGCCGTACACCTCGTCCACCCGGTAGCCGGGCAGGTCGTTCATGGTCGTGACGACGATGTCGGACATCGGCCGCTCCTTCGGTCGTGGTCGCGAGGGGAGCCCTCAGTGTCACCCACCGCACGCGTGCACGAGCGGCAGGTGCCCGGCACGAGAGCCGGGGCATTGGGCGAAAAGGAAACCGTATCGGCATCCGTTGTATCTCGGCGTAGGTGAGCCGCGGTTCCGCGCGGATTGGCAAAGTGAGCGCATGGCGACGATGAAGGCCCTCGACAAGCTCGCGCTGGCGCTCCCCGGGGCGGAGAAGGGCGTCGACGACGGGCGGGTCTCGTACCACGTCGGCGGCAAATACTTCTGCTTCCACCGGCGGCCGCGGCCCGACGCGGTCGACCCGGGGAGCGGCGAGCGCCTCGCCGACGTGCTCGTCTTCCGGGTCGCCGACCAGGACATGAAGGACTTCGTGCTCGCGGACGACCGCGGCGTGTGGTTCACGACGCCGCACTGGAACGGCTACCCGGCGGTGCTCACGCGGATCGCCCACCTGAAGCAGATCGATCGCGACGAGCTCGAGGAGCGGCTCGTCGAGGCGTGGCTCACGCGGGCGAAGAAGAGCGTCGCGAAGGCGTGGCTCGCCGAGCACGCGGTCTCCGACGGCTGACCCTGCCCCGAGGAAGATCGCCCGCCCCGCGCGCGTCTCGTGGCTGTGCCGGTCGCCCGATGCGGTGCGGCGTGGCACCCGGTGCCGGTGGCGGTTCGGGGGGTGGGCGGCAAACCTCTACCCGCGCCGGCGCGGCGCGAGCGCACGGCCCGGCGAGGGCTGGGCTGGACAGTATGAGACAATCGTGACGATGGCGGGAAGATCGCGGCGCGGGCGTCCGTCTGGATTGATGTGCCGCTTCCCGTGCGGCGATGACGAAGGGAGGCCTTCATGGAAGGCACGATGACGAGCACCACTGCCGTGCTTGTCCGCCCGGAGGACGCTGGGGGACGTCCCCACGCGGCCACCATCTCGGTGGCACGCGAGGAACTCGAGGAGGCGCTCGCCTCCGACGACGCTCCGGAGCTGATCCTCGAGATCCAGCTGCGCGAGACCGAGCGGCGTGAGCTGCACGTCGCGTGGGAGCGGAGCGACCTCGAGTCCATCCTCGCAGGGGCAGGCCCCGGCAGGATCGCGTTCTCGTTCGAGCCGTCAGAGCTTTACCGGGCGCTGGAGCACCCGGACTTCGAAGGACATGGGTTCCGCGAGGCGATCCTGCTGACCGTCGCGGCCGCCTCCGCGTCGGCCGCGGTCGCGGCGTCAACCGCCCAGGGTGGCATCGCCGAGGGCACCGGAGTCGGCGGCGGAGCGGCCGCTGCGGTCGTCTCACCCGGCCACGCGGAGGCCGGCACCGCGGCCGCGCTGGCGGGCGCCGCCGCGACGAAGGACGAGGCGGGTAGCACGGCACGCGGGATCGGCGTCGCGATCCCCGGTGCCGACGAGGCGACCCTCGCCGCACGCGGGATCGACCCGCCCGTCGCAGCGGTTGGACACGACGAGGCGCTCACCGGGAGCGCGCTCTCGAGCCCGACGGCGAACGACGAGCTGAGCGGCACCGCGCGCGGGATCGGCGTCACGATCCCCGGCGTCGACGAGGCGACCCTCGCCGCACGCGGGATCGAGGCGCAGCCGACCCCTGTCGCGCACGACGAGGCAACCCTCGTCCAGCGCGGACTGGAGCCGGCGCCGGTCACGGTCGACTCGGGCACCGGGCTCGACCTCCCGTCCGTCGACGCCGGCACCGCGGCGCTCGTCGGCGGGCTTGCAGGGGCCAGCCTCCTCCTGATCGTCGGCGGCACGTTCGCGACGCGGCGAAGGCCGACCGGCACCGCCTAGCGAAGAGGACGGCGGGGGGCCGCCTTGCGGCGTGGCCCTCCGCCGGCCTCGACTCCTTCGCGCTAGGCGTCGCCGAGGAAGAGGCGGTCGAGCGCGTCCCGCTCGGCCGGAGCCGGGTCGCCGCGGGTCACGAGTGACGGCACCGCCGCGGGCGCGCGGCCCGCGCCGTCCCCGTCGGGCGAGACCGTGCGACGGTAGTACGCCATGGCGCTCCCGCCCTGGCGGGTGACGAGCGGGCGGATGAGGTTGCGGACGCTCGTCTCGAACACCGTCTGGAGCGCCTCCCAGACGCGCTCGTCGATCTTGTGCGGATCGAGGACGCCGCCCTCGAGCCGCTGGTAGTAGCGCCTCAGGCGCGGCCGGTCGTCGACGTCGAGGCGGGAGGCGAGCTCGTCGACGACGTCGTCGACCTTGCGCCCGCGGCGCTTGCGGAGCGCGAGCAGGCCCGGCTCGCCCCCCAGCCGGGCGCGCATCACTGCGACGTCGTCCTCGGACGGCTCGGGCGGCGGGACCGTCCGGAGGAACGCGTCGACGAGCCGCGCGAGCTCGTCCGCCTCGTCGCCCGCCCGGGCGAGGTACGCCGGGAGGTCGGGCCGCTGGCCGCGGACGTACGCCGCGGCGAGCTCGTCGAAGAGGAGGTCGACGTCAGCCATCGTCGATCAGGTCGCGGAGGCGCTTGCGCGCGTGGAAAAGGCGCTGGTCGACGTTGTTCCGGGTCGTGCCGAGCCGCTCCGCCGCCTGCTCGGGGGAGAGGCCCTCGAGGTAGACGAGCGTGCACGCCGCCTGCTCGGCCTCGGGCAGCTGCGCCACGAGCTCGTGGAGCCACAGCTCGGAGACGACGCGGTCGCCGGGATCGTCCTCGCGGATCTCGAGGTCGTCCGGGAGCGCCACGTCGGTGCGCCGGCCGGCGAAGAAGTCCGCGACCGTCCACTTCGTCACCTGGTGGACGACGACGCGGTACGGGATCCCCGCGTAGCGCTTGCCCGCGTGGAACTCACGGAAGAGCCGGAACATCACGTCCTGCGCGACGTCCTGCCCGTCGTGGACATTCTTCGTCTCGCGGATGCAGCGCGCCTGGATCACGAGGTCGTACCGGGCGAGCAGGCGCTCGATCCGGCCGTCGGCGAGGAGCTCGCTGTCGCGGGCGTCGTCATGGTCGGTCGATGAGGCACTCAGCACGAGGATGCGCGCGATCTTACGCGGCGCGTGAGACTGCTTCTCCAAACGCGGCGAGGGGCGCGGCCTGCGCCGCGCCCCTCGCGCTCGGTGACGACCCGAGACTGCCGGTTCTACGCCGCCGCCTCGAGCGCCACTTCCTCGTCTGCCTCGTAGCTCGGAGCGGCCGCGAGCTCCTCCTTGCGGATGAGCGCGAGTGCCGCCACGACGCCTGCGAGCGCGATGCCCGCGCCGACCCAGAACGCCGCCTGGAAGCCGGACGTGAGCGCCTGCGGCACCGCGTCGCCCGCCTTCGTTGCATCGGTCGTGTGCGCGACCGCCACCGAAGAGAGGACTGCGATACCGAGCGCCCCGCCGATCTGCTGCGACGTGTTGATCAGGCCGGACGCGATCCCGGCCTCCTCGGCGGGGACGCCTGCGAGCGCCGCGATCGAGATGGAGACGAACGAGAACGCCATCCCCACCGCGGTCACGAGGAAGCCCGGCAGGAGATCGCCGAGGTACGAGCCGTCCACGGACACCTGCGTGAAGTAGAGGAGCCCGATCGTCAAGAGGCTCATCCCGGTGACGAGCACCGGCTTCACGCCGACGCGCGTGACGAGCATCTGCGCGACCATCGCCCAGATGATCGAGGTGCCCGCGACCGCGATGTACGCGACGCCGGTCTTGAGCGGCGAGTAGCCGAGCACCTGCTGCATGTAGAGCGTCAGCATCAGGAACATCGAGAACAGCGCCGTGCCCAGGATGAACCCGGCGATGTTCGCGCCGGTGACGGTCTTGATCCGGAAGATCGAGAACGACATCAGCGGGTCGGAGGTGCGGAGCTCGCGGACGACGAAGCCGACGAGCAGCGCGACGGCCGCCGTGAAGACGCCGATCGTGCGGCCCGAGCTCCAGCCCCAGTCGTTCGCCTGGGTGATCCCGTAGACCGCCGTCGAGAGACCGCCCGTGACGAGCACCGCGCCCAGCGCGTCGAAGCGCTTGGCGGTGGCGTCACGGCTCTCGCCGAGCAGGACGGGGGCGAGCGCGAGCGCCGCGATCCCGACCGGGATGTTCAGGAAGAAGATCCACTCCCAGCTCAGGAGGTCGGTGAAGATCCCGCCGAGCAGGACTCCTGCCGCGGCGCCGAAGCCGCCGACCGCCCCCCAGACGCCGAGCGCGATGTTGCGCTCCTTGCCCTCGGAGAAGGTCGTCATCAGGATCGAGAGCGCAGCCGGTGCGATGATCGCCGCGCCGAGACCCTGCACGGCCCGTGCGCCGATGAGCGACGCCTCGCTCCACGCGAGCGCCGCGAGGAGCGACGCGGACGTGAAGACCACGAGCCCGATGAGGAACATGCGCCGGCGCCCGAGGAGATCAGCTGCCCGCCCACCGAGGAGCAGGAAGCCGCCGAACACGAGCGCGTAGGCGCTGATCACCCACTGGAGGTTCTCCTGCGAGAACCCGAGATCCACCTGGATCGAGGGAAGCGCGACGTTCACGATCGCGATGTCCAGCACCAACATGAACTGGACGACGCTCAGGAGCGCCAGCGCCAACCACTTGTGCCGTGCGGAAGCAACCATTGGGTCGTCACCTTTCGGTCGATTGCGATCCCCAGGCTGCCAGATCACTTTCGAATAAGAAGTACGGTCTTCCGTACAAAGAGTGCGGGCAACCGAACCGCTAGTGGCATACAATCGAGGGTGTGAAGGCTTACCACCAGTACTGCCCCGTCGCCCATGCGCTCGATCAGGTCGGCGACCGCTGGGAGCTCCTGATCGTGCGTGAGCTGATGCTCGGTCAGCGGCGGTATACCGACCTCGCCGAGGCGCTGCCGGGGATCGGCTCGAACATCCTCGCGACTCGCCTGCGCGACCTCGAGGCCGCGGGCGTCGTCCGCAAGACAAAGCTGCCTCCCCCGTGGGCGGTCACGGTCTACGAGCTGACCGAGCGCGGGCGCGAGCTCGACAGCGTGCTGCGCGCGCTCGCGACCTGGGGCGCCGCCACCCTCGGCGCGCCCGAGGCGGGCGACTGCTGGAGCATGTACGCCGTCCACGTCCGCTTCCGACCGGAGGCCGCCGTCGACGGGACATACGAGATCCGCTTCGTCGAGGGCGAGACGATCTCTCTCCAGGTGAAGGATCGCGAGCTCGTCGCGATGAAGCTCCCCGCGGAGGACCCCGACCTCGTCGTCGAGGCCCCGCCCGAGGAGCTCCACAAGGTGATCAGCGGGGCCGTCGGCGCCCGAACCGCGGTCTCGGAGGGCCGGGTGACGCTCCTCGCCGGCTCAGCCGCCGAGCTCGAGCACCTCGCCGCGATGTTCGCTCCGATGCAGGGCGCGGCGGCCGTCGCCGCCTGATCCTCCCCCGTGCCCGCAAGGGCGCTCCCTAGGATTGCGGCGTGGCGCGGATCGAGGACTACGCCCTGATCGGCGACCTGCAGACCGCCGCGCTCGTCAACCGACAGGGATCGATCGACTGGTGCTGCTTCCCGCGCTTCGACTCCGGCGCGTGCTTCGCGGCGCTGCTCGGCTCGACCGAGCACGGCCGCTGGCTGCTCGCGCCGACCTCCGAGCTGACCGGCTGCTCCCGCGCCTACCGGCGCGACACGCTCGTCCTCGAGTCGACGTACGAGACCGCCGAGGGCGTCGTCCGCGCGATCGACTTCATGCCGCCGCGCGGCCAGCAGCCCGACATCGTCCGGATCGTGGAGGGCGTCGAGGGGTTCGTGCCGATGCGCTCCGAGCTCGTGATCCGCTTCGACTTCGGCAACATCGTCCCCTGGGTGCGGCGCGTCGACCACGCGCGGGTCGCGATCGCCGGCCCGGACGCGCTCTGCTTCCGCACCCCCGCCACCATCCACGGGGAGGACCTGACGACGGTCTCCGAGTTCACGCTCTCACCCGGCGAGCGGATGCCGTTCGTCCTGACGTGGTTCCCCTCCCACGAGCCCCTGCCCGAGGAGATCGACCCGGAGGCGGCGCTCGAGGACTCGGTCCGCTACTGGCACGAGTGGGCGAACACGTGCGTCCACTACGGGCCGTACCACGACGAGATCCACGAGTCGCTGCTGCTCCTCAAGGCGCTCACCTACGAGCCGACGGGCGGGATCGTGGCGGCGCCGACGACGTCGCTGCCCGAGTGGATCGGCGGTGTGCGCAACTGGGACTACCGCTTCTGCTGGCTCCGCGACGCCACGCTGACGCTCCTCGCGATGCTGCAGGCGGGCTACAAGGACGAGGCGGTCGCGTGGCGCGGCTGGCTCCTCCGCGCGGTCGCCGGCGACCCGGCGGACGTCCAGATCATGTACGGCCTCGGCGGCGAGCGCCGTCTCGACGAGCGGACGCTCGAGTGGCTCCCGGGCTACGAGGACTCGTCGCCCGTGCGGGTCGGCAACGCGGCCTCGACCCAGCTCCAGCTCGACGTCTACGGCGAGGTGCTCGACGCGCTCTACCAGGCGCGCGCCCACGGAGCGCCGGCGGACGACCACATCTGGTCGCTCGCGCGCAACATGCTCGCCTGGCTGGAGGAGAACTGGCGTCGCGAGGACTCCGGTCTCTGGGAGGTGCGCGGTCCCTCGCGGCACTTCACGCACTCGAAGGTGATGGCGTGGGTGGCGTTCGACCGAGGCATCCGGGCGCACGACGACTTCGGCCGCGAGGGCCCGATCGACCGTTGGCGGGCGATCCGCGACGAGATCGAGCACGAGGTGATGACGCGCGGATGGAGCGACGCGAAGCAGTCCTTCACGCAGTCCTACGACTCCGACGCGCTCGACGCGAGCGCCCTGGTGATGGCGCTTGTCGGCTTCATTCCCGCCACCCACCCGAAGATGGTCTCGACGGTGGCGGCGCTCGAACGCGAGCTGCTCGTCGAGGGCTTCCTGCTTCGCTACCGCACCGACGAGGAGGGCGTCGACGGCCTGCCGGAGGGCGAGGGCGTCTTCCTCGCGTGCTCCTTCTGGCTCGTCGAGGTGCTCGCGCTCCAGGGACGGCACGACGACGCGACGGCCCTGTTCGACCGGCTCATGGCGCTCCGAAACGACGTCGGGCTCCTCGCCGAAGAGTACGACCCGCGCACCGGCCGCCAGCTCGGAAACTTCCCGCAGGCCTTCACGCACCTGGCGCTCGTCGAGGCGGCGATCGCGCTCGGCGAGGGCCGCCTGATCCGCGAAGCCTGATCCGTCTTGTGGGACGCAGGCCGGACGCGAGACGCGTCGTCCGGCGCCTCGGGCACGATGTCACCATGACGTCGTCTTCGGAGACAACGCATGCTGTCGCCGCCGGTGCTGCTCGTGGCCCGGCTCGGCGGAGCCGCGACCCGATGACCTTCGTCTGCAACTCGCTTGCGGCGAAGGCTCAGTCGGTCGCCGAGGTCGAGGCGAAGCTCGCGGCGCGCGGCGTGGCGGCCGAGGAGGCTGCGGCCTTCATCGCGGAAGCGGTGCGCCTCGGCTACCTCGACGACGCCGAGCTCGCAGGGCAGCTCGCCCGGGGGCATCGCATGCGCGGCTACGGCAGGCGGCGCGCGCTGCAGGCGCTTCGGCGACGCCGCGTCCCTGACCCGATTGCGGAGGCCGCGGTGGATGCCGTCTATGGCGAGGCCGACGAGGACGTGCTCGCCCGCGCGGCGCTCGGTCGGCGCCGGACCGCCGACGACGCCTCCCGCAGGCGCGCCGCGTCGTTCCTCGTGCGCCGCGGCTTCTCGCCGGGGGCGGCGTGGCGCGCGGCGCGACACGCGCGGGCGCCGTAAGGCGGCGCGCTCCGCGGGGCGACTCCATCCGACGAAAGGAGTCGCACCTTGAGCACGTCCACGCTGCAGTTCCAGGTCGGAGACCCCGTCGAGCACCGCGGGATCGTCGTCGTACCCCTGTTCCCGCGCCGCAACCCGGTCGCGCGTTACGTGACCCTCGACGAGGGACTCGCGCGGGGGCTGTCGCTGACGGAGACGAGCGACATGGGCGAGGTGCCCGAGCTCGCGGTCTCGAACCCGCTCTCCGACGACGTCCTCCTCTACGACGGCGCAGAGGTGATCGGGGCGATGCAGAACCGGATCCTCGACGTGAGCGTGCTCGTCGCGGCCGGCGCCGAGCTCCGCATCCCCGTCTCGTGCACGGAGGAGGGCCGCTGGCGGTCGGTCTCGAGGACGTTCTCACCCGCGCCCCACATCTCCAACACCGAGCTCCGCCGACGCAAGGCGATGGCGCTCGCTGCCGCGCCGCTCCGTCGGGGAGCCGCGCAGCAGGACGTCTGGGACTCCGTGCGGCAGCAGGCGCGGCGGATGGGCACGAAGTCGCCGACGGGTGCGCACCGCGACCTGTTCCTCGCGCGCGAGGGAGAGCTCGCGAAGCTCGAGCCCGCGTTCGGCGCGCAGCCCGGGCAGTGCGGCACCCTGTTCGCGCTCGGCGACGTGCTCTGCCTCGACACCGTCTCGCGCCCGGACGCGTTCGCGGCGATCTGGCCCAAGCTCCGCCGCGGCTATCTCCTCGACGCGCTCGAGCGGCTCGACGGCCCGCCGACGCGCCCCGAGCGGTTGCTCGGCTTCGTCGACGAAGTTGCCGACGCCGTCGTCACGCACGGCCCGTCGGTCGGGCTCGGCACCGACGTCCGGCTCCGTGGTCCGGGCGTGCTCGGCTCGGGTCTCGAGCTCGACGGCGAGACCATTCAGCTGTCGGCCTTCGGAGTGACGGAGCGCGACGATGCACGCGCCCGACGCCGTGCCACCCGGGCGACGGGCGCGACCGGGCCCTCGTAGCGCGGTCTCCCGCCGAGCGCCTAGTCGTCGAGCCGGGAGTGAATGGCGTCGAGGTCGGCGCGCAGCCGACGAACCTCGGCCTCGAGCGCCTCGATCCGCACCTCGAGTCCGCCCGGGCTCGACGCGTCGACGGCGGGCGATGCCGCCGGCACCGGCGTCTCGAGTACTTCGGCGGCCCGCTCGGGCCGCTCCGCCGGCTCCGAGGGCCGCTGTGTCGGCGCGTCGGCGCCGAGGAGATGCCGGTACCGCTCCTCCTTCTGGCCCGGACGCCGCGCGAGCCGCTCGGCGAGCTCGCGGCGCCCGAGCACGTCGAGCGTCCGGTGGACGTCCGCGAGCTCCTCGAAGCGATGGAGCCGCTCGGTCCGCTGCTTCAGCTCGCCCGGCGTCTGCGGCCCGCGGAGCATCAGCACGCAAAGCACGGCGACCTCGTCGTGGGCGAGGCCAAGCTCCTCGTCGAAGAGCTGCCGGTACTTCGCGGCGCGGCTCCCCGCGCCGCTCGCGAGGCGCGTCCAGCCACGGCGCGCGAGGCGCTGGAGCGCCTCGTGGATCTCGGTCTCGTCGTAGTCGACGACGGGATCCCGGTTGGTCGTCTGGTTGCACGCGTTGCGGAGCGCGTTGAGCGTCAGCGGGTACTGGTCGGGAGTCGTCCGCTGCTTCTCGAGCAGGCATCCGAGCACCCTCAGCTCGACGGCATCGGCGTCCATCGGACGAGAGCGTACGTACGGCGCCGCCTGCACGACGACTACGGTGCGGAGCGCGTGCGCCTGCCCATCCTCGACAGCTACGTCGTGTCGGACGGTCTGCTGGCCGGCGAGTATCCAGGCTCGCCGGACGGCGCGAGCGCCGAGCGTCGGCTCCGTGCATTCGTCGACCACGGCCTGACGACGTTCGTCGACCTCACCCATCCGGCCGACGCACTCGCACCGTACGAGCACCTCCTACCGACCGACGGCCGGCGAATCGCGCACCCGATCGTCGACCTCGGCACGACGACCGTTCCGCACATGACGCGGATCATCGACGACGTCGACACCGCGCTCGCGGAGGGCGGCGGCGTATACGTCCACTGCTGGGGCGGGATCGGGCGGACCGGGACCGTCGTGGGTTGCTGGCTCGTCCGGCACCGGCTCGACGACGGTGACCCGCTCCGCGCGATCGCGCGACTCCGACGAGGCGTGCCGGACGCGTGGGCCGCGTCGCCGCAGACCGAGGCGCAGAGAGAGATGGTGAGCGCGTGGAAGCCCGGGCGCTGAGCGCCCTCGTCGCGACGGCGCTCGCGCGCGCATGGCGACCCGACTCGACGCTGCACGGCGACGAGCACTGGCGGTGCGTCGCTGCAACGGGGCTCGCGCTCGAGCCCTGCGTCCCGGACGCCGACCGAATCCTCGTCTTCTGCTTCGGGCTCCTCCACGACACCCGCCGCCTGTCCGACGGCCTCGACCCTGAGCACGGGGCTCGCGCGGCGGAGTTCGCGGCCGAGTTGCGGCACGCGGGCCCGCTCGCGCTCGACGACGCGCGCTTCGCGGTACTCGCCGAAGCTCTCGTCAGCCATTCGCGCGGGCTGGTCTCGGATGACCCGACCACGGGCGCCTGCTGGGACGCCGACCGACTCCACCTGCCACGCGTGTCGATCGTGCCGCGACCGGACCTCCTCTCGACCCGCCCCGCACGCGGGGAGGCGCCGCTCGCCGCTGCTGCAGCCCTTCGCGCCGACGGGCCGCCGTCGTGGGACATGCTCGTCGAGTCGGCCGCGCGAGGCTGAGCTCTGCCCCGGAGCGGGCTCGGCGCCGCCGTCGCACTTTCGGCACGGACCTGACACAGACACGTCACCGGTCTCCGGGCAGGCTGGTTGTCATGGTCGAGACGGACAACGGGGACGCGATGTGCGGCGCAGGGGCAGAAGCCGGCGGCGAGGCGGGCCGCACGCCGGTGCAGGTCGAGGGCGGCTCCGCCCACGGCTGGGTCGCACTGCCCGTGGGCCGGGCCGAGACCGGCCCCACGATTGCCGAGCTCGTCGAAGCCGTCCGAGCGGCCGGCGGCATGGTCGGCGGCGAGGCGCTCTACGACCCGCGCTACGAGGCGGAGATGCGCCGGTTCCTGATCAGAGCGCTCGAGATGGAGGGGATCCCGGTCCCGAGGGGAGGTGAAAGGCCATGAGGAGCGCGTCGACGTCGACGCCGTCGCGGCTGTAGTGACCACGCCTGACGCCTTCGCGCTCGAAGCCGAAGCCCTCGTACAGACGAATCGCCGGCTCGTTCCACGGGAACACGTGCAGCTCCAGCTTGCGGACCCCCGTCGCCTGCGCCCAGGCGACCGCAGTCTCGAGCAGCGAGCGACCGATTCCCTGGCGTCGATACGCCGCAGCGACCATCAGGCCGAGATCGGCGACGTGCGAGCTCGCCGGGTGAGGATCACGCGCGAGCGACAGGCGGCCAACGACGGTCTCGTGCTCCTCGTCCACGGCGACGTAGACCGCTGCGTCGGTGTGCCCACGGACGGCCTTCAGGTAGCGGCGCTCGTCGGCGGCAGTGCGCCACGCGTCGGTCGTCAGGAGCCAGTCACCGGGCTCACGTCCGACCGCTGCCGCGAGCCGGACGAGCTGGTCCGCGTCGTGCAGCTCCGCACGCCGGACGGCGATCATGGAACGACCACCCCGTGCCCACCGCGCCGCGGATCGCCGGCCGCGCCGAGGGCCGCCGAAGAGCGCCGTTCGACAGCCGAGGCGCCGCCGAAGAAGAGGTTCCGATCGGCCCAGCGGATCACCTCGTAGCCCTCCTCCGCGAGCGCTTCGGCGACGCCGTCCGCCCAGCCGCCCTCGACGTGCACCGCGTCCCCGTCGACGTGGAGCCGCGGGCGCGCGATCGCCTCCGCGACCGGGATGCGCTGCCGCGCGACGGCCGCGACGACCT
Source organism: Gaiella sp. (assembly GCA_035691005.1). GTDB lineage: Bacteria > Actinomycetota > Thermoleophilia > Gaiellales > Gaiellaceae > Gaiella. Next base: position 36,417 of record DASSJV010000102.1, read on the forward strand.
GGAGGATCGCGCCCGCGAGCCGGACGGAGCCTGCACTGCCGACGGCGAGCCGCGGTGTGTCCTCGGCGAGGACGAGTGTCGGCGCCATCATGCTCGCCAGCCGGGAGCCCGGCTCGCGCGCCTCCGTCCCGATCACGTCGAGCTCCCCGAGCATGTTGTTCAGCTGGAACCCGTGCCGGAACACGCCCGAGCCCGAGCCGAGCGTCGAGGACACGCCGACCGCGGCGCCGTCGGAGTCGACGACCGAGACGTGAGTCGTCCCGGTCGGCTTGGCGCCGCCTGCAGCGCCGACCCCCGCACTCGCGTACCCCGCCGCGAGCGCGGTCGCGAGCGACCGCGCCTCCGCCGGCGAGCCGGTCGGGTCGTCCTCTCGCCCGGCGAGCGTTTCCAGGCCCGCGCGGACGATCCCTCCGCCACGCGACGGCGGCGGCGTCGTGAGCACGACCGACTCGGCGAACTCGCACTCGAGCGGCTCGCGCGCCTCGACGGCGTAGCGCATCAGATCCTCTGCGAGATCCGGCAGGAGGAGCGCGACGGCCTCGGCCCGCGCCTGCTGCAGGAGCCGGAGGGTGGGCACCAGATCGCTTGCATCGATGCGGCCCGGAGCGCCGTAGACCCGGCGCCCGCCCGGATCGCGCTGGAGGATCGCGGCGAGGATCTCGTGGAGGTACACCTGCGCCGGATCGGCCGCCTGTACCCGCCCGGCGAGCTCGAGCGCCGGGACGAAGAGGCGCTCCCAGGGGAGCCGCCCGCGGCGCGCCTGGGCCTCGACGAGCCCGGCGACGAGTCCCGGGACGGCGACGGACGCCTCGCCGACGTGGAACACCTGGGTCGACGACCCCACGAAGTCGATCTCGACCTCCTCCATCTCGCCCGCGTCGCGCGTCGGCACGGCGAAGAAGCAGTCGAGGAGCGTCGTCGAATGCCCCGGCTCGTGGAGGAGGGCGAAGCCGCCGCCGGCGGGACCGGTGAGCGGGCCCTCGGTGACGAAGGCCGCGAGCGTCGCGGCGACGGCGGCGTCGACCGCCGTGCCGCCCTCGCGGAGCGCCCAGGCGCCCGCGTCGGCCGAATGCCGGTTTCCCGCCGCGACAGCACCGCGCATGGTGGAGAGCGTAGAACGCCCGTCCCTACGCCGGGACGGAACCGCCGGCCCAGGAAGCGCTCAACGCAGGAAGCTCGGGAGCTCGCTCTCCTCCTGGGAGGCCGCGGGGCGTGGGCTCGCACCCGTCGCCGTGCGGGGGCTCGGGAAGGAGGGCGTGAACGACGTACGCCGCGGCGTGCCGATCCCGGTCGCGACGACCGTGACCCACACCTGGCCGGCGAGCCGCTCGTCGACGGTCGCCCCGAAGATGATGTTCGTGTCGTCGGTCGCCGCCTGCCGTACGACCTCGGCCGCCTCGTTGACCTCGAGGAGCGTCAGGTCCTCGCCGCCCGCGATCGAGAGCAGGATGCCGCGCGCCCCGACGATCTCGGTGTCGATCAGCGGCGAGCGGAGCGCGCGCTCGGCCGCCTCGCGGGCGCGGCCGTCCGACGCCTCCGAGTAGCCGATGCCCATCAGCGCCGACCCGGCGTCCGCCATCACGGTGCGCACGTCCGCGAAGTCGAGATTGATCAGCCCCGGCATCGTGATCAGGTCGCAGATCCCCTGGACGCCCTGGCGCAGCACGTCGTCGGCGATCTTGAACGCGTCGATCATCGAGGTCGACCGGTCGAGCACCTCGAGGAGGCGATCGTTCGGAATCACGATCACGGTGTCACAGGCGGCGCGGAGCTCTTCGACCCCCGACTCCGCCGCGACACGCCGGCGCGTGCCCTCGAACTTGAACGGCGTCGTCACGATGCCGACGGTCAGGGCGCCGAGATCGCGCGCGATGCGGGCAACCACAGGCGCGGCGCCGGTGCCGGTCCCGCCGCCTTCGCCGGCCGTGACGAAGACCATGTCGCTGCCTCGCAGCGCGGCCCGCACGTGGTCGAAGCCCTCTTCCGCCGCGCGCCTGCCCGTCTCCGGGTCGGCACCCGAGCCGAGGCCCTGGGTGATCGACTGGCCGATGTGGATCTTCGCCGGTGCGTCCGAGAGCTCGAGCTGCTGGGCATCCGTGTTGACGGCGACGAAGTCGACCTGCGCGATACCGGCGTCCATCATCCGGTTGACCGCATTGATGCCGGCGCCGCCGACGCCGACGACGCGGATCACGGCCAGGTAGGACGCGACGTCGCCCGCGACGTGCAGGCGCGGCGGGCTCTCGGGCATCGGCGTGACGAACCGGCTCGCGGGCGGCTGGTACGGCTCGACGACGGGCTCGAGTCCACGCACCGGCTCTGGCTCCGGCGCGCACGCGGGCGCGGGCGCGACGGCAGGCTCGGGCGCGCGTGCCACCGGCGCGGGCCGGACGGCCTCGGGCTCGGGAGCAGGCGCAGGGACGGGCGCCGGACGACGCTCGAGCGGCTCGGGCCGCTCGACGTCGAAGTCGTAGACGTGCTCGACCGTCGCCTCGAGGGTCACGTCCTCGGGCGCGAGGGGAAGCTCCGGCTGAACCGGGTGGCCGGACTCCGTCCGGGCGCGCTCGGGCTCCTGCTCGCGGGCGGGTGCCTCCGCCTCGGGCTCCTGCTCGCGCTGCGCCCGCTGCGCCGCCTCGGTCGCGCGGAACAGCTCGGCGAGCGGGCCCTCACGCATGCTCGCGCGCTTGCGCGCCATCCTGGGCCTCCTTCGCGGCGACGACCTCGCGGGCGAGCTCGCGGTATGCCTCCGCCGCGGCGCCCGTCGGGTCGTACTTAAGGACGGAGCTCCCCTTGACGGGAGCCTCCGCGTATCGGACGGTCTTCCTGATCCGCGTACGGTAGACGAGGTCTCCGAAGTTCTCCTCGAGGATCTCGATCGCCTCGCGCGAGTGCAGCGTCCGCGCGTCGAACATCGTCGCGACGATCCCCTCGACCGCCACGTGCGGGTTGAGGTTCTCGCGCACCATTGCCAGCGTGTTCTCGAGCTGGACGAGCCCGCGCAGCGAGAGGTACTCGCATTGCACGGGGACGATCACGCCGGTCGCGGCCACAAAGGCGTTGATCGTCAGCAGCCCGAGGGACGGCGGCGTGTCGATCAAGACGAAGTCGTACTGGCCGCGCACCTCGGAGAGGGCCTTCTCGAGCGAGCGCTCGCGTCCGATCAGCGCGCTGAGCGCCAGCTCCGCGCCGGCGAGGTCGATCGAGGCGACCGCGAGGTCGACCTCGCGCTGCTCGATCACCTCCGAGATCGGGACCCGATGGACGAGCACGTCGAACATCGAGCGCTCGATCGCGTCGGGGTTGAGCCCCTGGCTCATCGTCAGATTGCCCTGTGGGTCGAGGTCGACGAGGAGGACGCGGTAACCCATCTCGCGGAACGCGACCCCGAGGTTCAGCGTCGTCGTCGTCTTCGCGACGCCGCCCTTCTGGTTCGCGAGCGCGATCACGCGCGTCGCGGCCCGCGTCGGGTCGGCTGCGACGGGAGCCTCGCCCTCGTCGGGCGCCGGCGCCTCCGAGACGTCGGGCGAGGGGTCTGGCGCAGCCTCGCTCACGACCGGCTCCGGCACACGCTCGATGCGCTCGACGTGCTCGGGCTCGCGCTCCGGCGAAGGCGCGGACGGCGAGCCGCCGGGTCGTGGCAGCAGGCGGATGAGTCCCATGACTCCGCCTCGTTCACCGTGCCCGCGTCGACTCCTTCACGCCACCTCAGTCCTCCCCATCCCAGTAGTCCAGCACGTCGAGACGCCCGATCACGCCCACGCCCCGGAGCGAGACCTTGCCCGATCGCGGGTAGAAGGTGACGTCGCGCGGGTCGCGGGTCCCGTACGCGAGCACCGAGAGCCCATCCGGGCCGGACCGGAACGCATGCGCCACGCCCGTCCCGGCCGGCCGGGCGACGACACTGCCGCGCCGCACGGGATGCTCTTCGACGGGGGTCTCCGCTCCCGTGCCGCGCCAGAGCTCGAGCGTGCCCTCCCCCTCGACGACCACGAAGAGCTCCTCCTCCGCGCTGTGACAGTGCGGAGGAGCGTGGAGCATTCCGGGGACGACCTCGTAGAGCCTGATCCCGGTCGCGAACGACCCTGCGGCCCGGCCGAGGTCCCGCACCGACCGCGCGACGGTCGCGCCCTCACGCATGGTCGGCTCGACGTCCTTCACGTTCACGACGTGCGGCGGACGGGAACCGAGCTCGCGCACCGTCGGCGGCCCGGCGGCGGCCTCACGCTTCCACGGGTGGTCGTCGGGCGCACCCTGCAGCACCCAGGTCGGGCCGAGCCACGAGACGCCCGCGCGCGGCAGGAGCGTGTTCCTCGCGTAGTGCCGCTGCCCGAACGCCAGCACGTCGATGCCGTCGCGACCGCCCTGCAGCGTGTGCGCGTGGACGAGCGCGAGGTGCACGAGGCAGTCGCCCGGCCCGACCTCGAAGGCCTGCTCCTCGCCGCCGACCTGCTGGAGCGAGATGCCGCTCCCGTCCAGGACGTAGAAGATCTCCTCCTCCGAGCCTTCGAGGTGGAGCGGCGTCGACCACGAACCCGCCGGCACGCGGATCCGCTTCACCCCGACCGTGACGGAGTCGTCGCCTGTGAGGGACTGCCAGTCGCCGCAGATATGGCCCTCTGCGCGTCGCACCACCGTGACGTCGTCCCAGTGCGCGATCACGCTCCGATCATGTCACGCGCCAGTGCGTCCCGCAGTCGCGCGACCGCGGCGTCGCCCGCATCACCCCCCTCCGCTCGCGCCCACGCCTCCGCCTCCCGGAGGAGGGCGCGGAGCTCGCCGAGCAGCTCGACCGGGCCCGCGTTCGCCCGTCGCATGGACTCGATCCGCTCGAACCGCTCCAACACGCTCCGCGCCTCCTCCATGGGACGACCGTAGAGGCGGATCCGCCACGGCTGGGTGTCGAGCTCGTGCCGTCTTTGTGACTTCGCGCCGGGGGCTTTTCCGGAACGACGCCTACTACTAGGAGGCCGCGCGCAGACGGCCCGGCGCCTCGAGCCCCAGCAGGGCACGATCGAGACGGGCTGCGAGACCGACGCGGTCGCCGTCGCGCAGGACCTCGACGAGCGCTCGCCGCACCGCCTCCCGCGCGGCGGTGCTCCCCTCGCCGCCCTCGGCGAGCTCGTGGAGCCGGGCGTGGAGGTTCTCGCGACGGTCCGCCTCGACCTCGAGCAGGACGGCGACGCGCAGCGGCCAGGTCGTGCCGAGGAGCGCGGTGAGAGCGCCGCGGAGCTGCTCGGAGCGGAACGGCTCGTGCTGGAACAGCGAGAGCTCCCAGCGGTCGAGCGCCTCCGCGAGCGTCGTGTCCGCGTCGGCAAGCGCAAGGCGAACGAGCAGCTCGGCGGCGAGGGCGCCGCGGAACTCGTCCAGGCGGGTCGGCTCGCCCGGCGGCTGCGTGGCCGCGATGGGCAGCACGGGACGGATGCCGTAGGGCCGGCCGTCGAGCGTCTCGAAGAGGACCGGCCCTGCGGCGAGCGGCGCCGCCGTCGCGAGCCGAACTGCGCTGACGGCATCCGCGATCTCGGCCGGTGCGTCGGGCACGTCCTCGCCCGGGCCCAGCCCGGAGCGGAGCTCGATCACGCAGTAGCGGTCGGACTCGTGCCCGAACCCATGCGGAAGCAGGCCGCGTGCCTCAGGCCAGTGACGCGACAGCTCGCCGTCGGCCGCTGCGCGGATACGGATGCCGGGGCCGAGCTCGCGCTGGATGCCGGTCGCGATGCCCACGAGCGGCGCGACCGCCGCGTACGCGCGCTGCTCCCCGAAGAGCGAGCGCTCGAGCACCGCGTAAGCCCGGTCGAATGCCTCGTCGTCCCAGTCGAAGCCGCCGCACGACTCGGCGACGCGAACGAGCAGGTCGACGAGCACGGTGCGGAAGAGCGCGTCGTCCTCGGACGGCTCGCGGCCGGCGTGTGCGCGGGCATAGATCGCGGCGGCCTGCTCGCGACGGAGCTCCTCGAGCGCGATCGTGGCGTCGTCCCGGCTGCGCAGCCGAGCGGCCCGCGCCTCGACGAAGTCCCGAACGAGCGGTCGATACTCGTAGAGGGCCGGCCCGTCGCCCCCGGCGTGCTCCTCGAACGCGAAGGGCAGCGCCTCGCCGGCGTCGTCCAGCTCGCGCAGGAGATACGCGAACGCGCCGAGCGTGAACGCGCGGAGAGCATGGTGGAGCTGCGGCGCGCGAACGGCCATGCCCCCCAGTTAGGGACGCAGCGCGGGATTCCTGTCGCCCGCCCGCGCGAGCCGGGCGAGCGCGCCCTCGTCGAGGACGACCGTGCGCCCGCGGCGGAGCTCGACGATCCCGCGGCGCTCCGCGTCGCGAAGCACGCGGTTCACCGTGGCGCGAGACGTGCCCGCGAGGGCGGCGATGTCGTCCTGGATGAGCGGGATCGCAACCGGCGGCGTGCCGCCGAAGACGTGTGCCAGCTCGAGCACGCGCCGCGCGACACGGGTCTCCGCGCCGACCGTGTACGCCTCGACGAGCCGCTCCGAGAGCGCGGCGACGCGCTCGGAGAGGAGACGCACGAGCACCTCGTCGACCGACGGGTGCCGCCGCGCGAGCCGGCGGAGCTCGGAGCCGCGGACGACGAGCGTCTCGCCCGGCTCGAGCGCCGTGACGGTCGCGCTCCGCTCTCCCTCCGTCATCACCGCGAGCTCGCCGAACGTCTCCCCCGGCCCGCGGATGCCGAGCGCGACGGTGTCGCCGAGCGGCGTCCCGATCCGGACGTCGAAGCGGCCCTTGACGACGAGGTGCACCGCGTCGGCGGGGTCGTGCCGGTGGAACACGACCTCTCCGCGCCGGTACGTGCTGCGGCGGGCGAGCGCGAGCACCGCGCGCACGTCCTCGCCGGGGATGCCCTCGAACAGGCGCCACTGCATGTGTCGCAAGCGTTACACAGCCTGTGCTGCAACGGTGCACGACGCAGAGCCGCGTCCCTCCTACCGTCACGCCATGGTCGAACGGTCGAGGCGGACGAAGGAGGCGGAGATGGACGAGAAGACCACACGCATGGTCTTCGCGACGGCGGCGCTCGCCGCGGTCGCAGCGCTACTCGCGGGCCCGGCGGGCGCGCAGATTCCGGAAGGCACCGGCGGACAGCCGGTCGCCGCACAGTCGAACGGTTGGGAGGCCCAGTCCCGCGGCGACGTCGTGGTGCCGTACCTGAGCCAGGGGATGGGCGTCGACAAGGCCCAGTTCTCCGGGACGGTCTCGCGGACACTCGCGACCCCGGCGACGACCCAGGCGCTCGACATGGCGATCAAGACGGCGATCGCAGCCCGGGCGGCCGAGGCGAGGCAGCTCGACACGCAGACGATCCCGTACCTCAGCCAGGGCGTCGGCGTCGACGAGTCACAGTTCGCCGGCACGCCGTCGAGGCAGCTCGGCGGAGTGCATGGCGCGCTCGTGCTCAACGCGAAGCAGAGCGGGTCGACGACACCGCTGCCCCATGGCGCCCAGGTCGTGCTCGCGCCGCCGAGCGCGTCGCAGTCGCTCGGGCTCACCGGCGACTCCCCGATCGGGCGGGTCGTGGCGCACGAGCCCGAAGGGCTCACCGGCGACAGCGCGTTGACGAGGGTTCCCGAGGCGGCTCCGGCGCCCACGGTGTCCGGTGGTGACGACATCGAGTGGACGTCCTTCGGGGCCGGCGCGGGGATGGTGGCGCTGATCGCAGCAGGGCTCGTGGGGATCCTGCTGACGGCGCGAAGGCGCCACACGATCGGCCTGCCGTAGCGACAGGCCGCATCGGGGGGAGAAGACGGGGCGCCGGCGGACGCCCCGTCTTCACGTCGGCCGGCCGGTGATTCAATGCCGCGATGGCCCACGGCCTCGCAGCGCAGCTTCGCTGGCAGGCGTCGGCCTGCCGCGAGCTCGGCTCAGCGTTCTACGGGACGCTCCTCGAGCGGCTCGCCGAGGACGCCGAGGCGAACGGCGTCACCGCTCGGGTCCTCGCGGGGCACGAGGACGATCCGTTCGACTCCATCCTGACGCTGCGACTCCTCGGCGGCGTGCACCGGCGCGTCCTGTCCGGCCTCGAGCCGGGGCTCGCAGCCCACTACCCGAGCACCGGCGGCGACGGGGACGCGGAGGCTGCGGTGGCGCCGCTGCTCGCCGTCCTCGAGGCGAACACCGGGGAGCTGCGGGCCGGTCTCGCCCGCCCGCCGCAGACGAACGAGGTCGGACGCGCGGCGCCGCTCGTCGGCGCGCTGTGGCGCCTGCAGTCGATCCGCGCACTGCCCTTGCGGTTCTACGAGATCGGCGCGAGCGCGGGCCTCAACCTCCTCGCAGACCGCTTCCGCTTCGAGCTCGACGGGCGCGCCACCGGCCCAGCCGGCTCGCCCGTCGTGTTCCACGACGCCTGGCGCGGAGCCGTTCCGCGCGTCGGCCCGCAGCTCGAGGTCGTCGAGCGGGTCGGCTGCGACCAGGCCCCCATCGACCCCGCGAGCGACGAGGGCGCGCTGACCCTGATGTCCTACGTCTGGCCCGACCAGACGGCGCGGCTCGACCGCCTCCGCGGCGCCCTCGCGATCGCGCGCGAGGTCACGGTCCGCGTCGAGGCGGAGAGCGCCGCGCAGTTCCTCGCCTCGCTCGCCCCCGCCCAGGGAGCGTGGACCGTCGTCTGGCACTCGGTGATGTGGATGTACCTCGACGACGCGGAGCGCGAGGCGGTGCTCGCACACCTCGAGAGCGCAGGCGCGGCTGCGGACGACAGGGCGCCCCTCGCGCACGTCGCGTTCGAGGCGCCCCCGTTCACAGCCGAGAGCGGGATCGGGTTCGAGATCCGGGTGCGCACGTGGCCGGGCGGCGACGAGCAGGTGCTCGGGCACGCGCCGGCGCACGGGCTGCCGGTCGACTGGCTCTGAATCAGGGTCTGAGGACGGCGCGCCGCGGGCCCGCGAGGAACCCCGCGTCGACGAGCAGCTGCAGCGCGTCGCTCTCGACGACGGGGCGGCCGTCGAACCGCTCGACCGACAGCCGCCGGCCGCGATCCGCGCGCACCCACGCGACGAGCGCGTCGACCGCGGGCCGGAGCCAGTCCGGATCGGGGTCGCGGAGCGGGAGCAGCGACCGGCCGCCGCGCTCGACGTAGAGCACCGCCTCGCCGCCGAGGAGGACGACGTGCGCACCGGCGACCCGCGCGGCGCGAGCGGCGGCGCGCCTCGGCCACGGCAGGACGCCGCCGTAGGGCTGCGCCGGGTCCGCGGCCGCGAGGACGAGCGGCTCGTCGTCCTCGGTCTTGCGGAACTCGCGGAGCCGCTCGACCGCGCCCGGGAGCGCGAACTGGGCGCCGCCGAGGCCCTCGACGAAGTACCCGCGTCGGCAGCTCCCGACCGTCTCGAGCGCACGGAGCTCGCCGTAGACCGCCCCGTAGCCGCCGGGGATCCCCTCCGCCCGCACGCCGTCGCGGGTCACGATCCCCTGCCTTTCGAGCAGAAGCTCCGCCAGCGGTCGACGATCCGTCGGTGCCGTGCCGCCGGGGGTGAAGAGCCGGCCCGCGAGCGACCAGCGACCCGCGGTCGCGACCTGACCGGAGCCGCGTGTCCGCGAGAAGCGCCGCGGGCGGCGCTCGGCCGTCGGCACCCCGTAGCGGCGCTCGGCCCGCAGCGGCGCCCAGGCGTCGTTCGTCACCTCACCGGCCCAGACGAGCTCCCAGAGCGCCGGCAGCGCGTCGGCGGGGTCGAGCTCCGCCGAGGCGAGCAGGTCGGGCCAGAACTCGGCGCTCCGCGCGAGGGCAGCGCGCAGCGCGTCGTGGAACGGGCCGGAGAGCGGCTCGCCGGTGGTCGGCGGCCCGAGCAGCGGCGCGTCCTCTCGGTAGTAGAGCGCGACGCGGTCGAGCCCCGCGCCGACCCAGACGACCTCGCCGGAGGCGCAGATCTGGTCGAGCTGCGCGGGCTGGTAGCCGGGGACTCGCCGCGGAAGGAGCTCCGACTCCCAGAGCGAGACCGGCAGCGCGAGCCCCTGCAGCGGCACGAGCGCCTCGCGCAGCGTCGCCTTCCGGTCGATTCCGTGCCAGCCGGGGAGGAAGCGGCCGAGGGCGGCCTGCTCGGCAGGCTCGATCTCTCGGCGGAGTGTCGCGAGCGTCGCGCGACGGATGCGCCGCAGGACGTCGGGGTCGCACCATTCGCGCTCGACACCGCCCGGCCGAAGCTCGCCGCGGACGAGGAGGTCGCGTGCCTCGAGCCCTGCCAGGAGCCCCTCGGCTTCTGCCGGCTCGAGGCCGTACCGGCGCGCCAGCTCTCCCGTCGTGAACGGCCCGTGGCCGCGGGCGAACCGCAGCGCCACACGCTCGAGCGCGTCCTCGGCCGGCTCCAGGAACGCCTCGGGAAGACCCCCCGGCGGCATCACGCCGAACGCGTCGCGGTAGAGACCGGCGTCCTCGGCCGCGACGAGCGCGTCGGCGGAGCCCACGCGCGCCCGGAAGGCGCGGCGCTCGCGGACGAGCGTCTCGCCGAAGCCGGCGTCGACCTCCGGGTCGCGGAGCTCACCGACGCGGCGCAGGAGGTCGTGCAGCTCGTCGGCGTTCCGCGGGACGGGCCGCAGCGACGCCTCGACCTCGGCGAGCGCGCCGGGATCGAGGAGGTCGCGCAGCTCGTCCTGGCCGAGCAGCTCGCGGAGGAGCTCCCGGTCGAGCGAGAGTGCCTGCGCCCGCCGCTCGGCGGCGGGAGTGTCGTCCTCGTACATGTACGTCGCGACGTAGTCGAAGAGGAGCGACGAGGCCATCGGCGAGGCCGACGGGGTCTCGAGCTCGACGAGGTCGAGCTCGCGCGCACGCAGACCGTGGAGGATCCCGCGCAGCGCGGGGAGGTCGAAGACGTCCTGCAGGCACTCGCGGTACGTCTCGAGGATGATCGGGAACGACCCGTACGGCCGCGCCACCTCGAGCAGGCTCTGGGCCTTGAGCCGCTGCTGCCAGAGCGGCGTGCGCTGGCCGGGCCGGCGACGCGGGATGAGGAGCGCGCGCCCCGCGTTCTCGCGGAACCGCGAGCCGAAGAGGGCGGTGCGCCCGACCTCCTGGACGACGAGGTCCTCGAGCTCCTCCGGCTCGACGAGCAGCTCCGACAGGGACGGCGGCGCGTCCGCGTCGGGGAAGTGGAGCGCGATCCCGTCGTCCGACCAGAGGGACTGCACCTCGAGCGACAGCGTGTCGCGGAGCTTTGCCTGGAGCGCCATCGCCCACGGCGCGTGCACACGGCCGCCGAACGGCGTGAGGACACACACCCGCCAGTCGCCGATCTCGTCGCGGAACCGCTCGACCACGACGGTGCGGTCGGTCGGCAGGGCGCTCAGCCGCTGCTGGTCGCGGAGGAGGGCGAGGAGATTCTTCGCCGCGAGGTCGTCGAGGTGGTACTCCTCGCGGAGCCGCGTCGTCGCGCGCCCGTCGGAGAGCGCCGAGAGCGTGCGCGACGCCTCGCCGATCTTCCGTCCGAGCTCGTAGGGCCGGCCGACGCCCTCCCCCTTCCAGAACGGCACCGCGCCCGGGACGCCGGGTGCGGGCGAGACGAGCACGCGGTCGCGCGTGATCTCCTCGATCCTCCACGTCGACGCGCCGAGCATGAAGGTCTGCCCCTCCCGGGCCTCGTAGACCATCTCCTCGTCGAGCTCCCCCACGCGGCCGCCGTCACCGACCTGGAAGACGCCGTAGAGGCCGCGGTCGGGGATCGTCCCCGCGTTCGTCACTGCGAGCCTGCGCGCACCCTGGCGACCGCGAACCACCCCGGCGGTGCGGTCCCACACGATCCGCGGGCGAAGCTCGGCGAACTCGTCCGAGGGGTAGCGCCCGGCGAGCATGTCGAGCACGTTCTCGAGCTGCTCGCGCGAGAGGTCGGCGAAGGGGTAGGCGCCGCGGACGAGCGCGTGCAGCTCGTCGACCGCGATCTCCTCCTCCGCGCAGATCGCGACGACCTGCTGCGCGAGCACGTCGAGCGGGTTGCGCGGGATCGCGGTCTCCTCGATCGCGCCCTCACGCATCGCCTTCGCGACGACCGCGCACGCGAGCAGGTCGGCGCGGAACTTGGGGAAGATCCGGCCCTTCGAGACGGCGCCCAGCTCGTGGCCCGCCCGGCCGACCCGCTGCAGTCCGCGCGCGACCGACTTCGGGCTCTCGACCTGCAC
>DASSJV010000103.1:0-18544 GCA_035691005.1 Gaiella sp.
CGTCGAGCGACTCGCGGAGCGTCGCGCCCTCGCGCTCCTGCTCGTGGCGCCGCCGGATCCGGTGGTGCTGCTCGGCGATGTTCGCGAGGTGGAAGTACATCGTGAACGCGCGCAGCACGACCGCCTGCGTCTCGACGTCGAGGCCGGCGATCGTCTCGGCCAGCGCGCGTGACGCGCCCTCGTCGCCGCGCCGCCCCAGCCGCGCGAGCAGCCGGATCCGCTCCTCGAGGCGCAGGACGTGCTCGCCTTCCTGCTCGGCGAGGACGGTCCCGAGGATCTCGCCGAGCAGCCTGACGTTGGCGCGGAGCGGCGCGTCGGAGGCTCGGCTCGGAGCGCGGGTCACGCGCCCCACTCTGCCGACTCGCAGACCGCTACGCGGGCGCGTCGGCGAGCGCGTTCAGCTCGCGGCGGAGCTCCTTGATCTCGTCGCGCAGCTTCGCTGCGTACTCGAAGCGGAGCTCCTCCGCCGCGACGTACATCTCCTCCTCGAGCGTCACGACGAGCTTCTCGAGCTCCTCGGGGCTCATCCCGGAGACCTCCTGCTTTCCCCGCCGGCGGCGGCCGGGCACGGTCGGCGACTCGAGCGCGAGGAGCTCCGCGATGTCCGAGACGCCCTTCTGGATCGACTCGGCGGTGATGCCGTGCTCCTCGTTGTAGGCGAGCTGGGCCGCACGGCGGCGGTTCGTCTCCTCGAGCGCGCCCTGGATCGCCTCGGTGAGCTTGTCCGCGTACATCAGCACGCTGCCGTTGACGTTCCGCGCCGCCCGCCCGATCGTCTGCAGCAGCGCGGTCTTGCCGCGCAGGAAGCCCTCCTTGTCGGCGTCGAGGATCGCGACGAGGGACACCTCGGGGAGGTCGAGCCCCTCCCGCAGGAGGTTGACGCCGACGAGGACGTCGTACTCGCCGAGCCGCAGCTCCCGGATGATCTGGATCCGCTCGAGCGTGTCGATCTCGGAGTGGAGGTACCGGGCCTTCACGCCCGACTCGAGCAGGTAGTCGGTCAGGTCCTCGGCCATCTTCTTCGTCAGCGTCGTCACGAGCACCCGCTCGTTGACCTGCTCGCGCCTCCGGATCTCGGAGAGCAGGTCGTCGATCTGGTTCTTCGTCGCGCGCACGTCGACCTCGGGGTCGACGACGCCGGTCGGCCTGATCAGCTGCTCCGCGACGACCTGCGAGTGGCGCAGCTCGTACGAGCCCGGCGTCGCGGAGACGAACACCATCTGGCCGACCTTGCCGAGGAACTCGTCGAAGCGGAGCGGCCGGTTGTCGAGCGCCGAGGGAAGACGGAAGCCGTAGTCGACGAGCGTCTGTTTGCGCGACCGGTCGCCCTCGTACATCCCCCCGAGCTGCGGCACCGTCTGGTGCGACTCGTCGATGAACACGACGAAGTCGTCAGGGAAGTAGTCGATCAGCGTGAACGGGTGCGAGCCGGGCGGTCTGCCCTCGAGCACGCGCGAGTAGTTCTCGATCCCGTTGCAGAAGCCGAGCTCCTTCAGCATCTCGACGTCGTACTCCGTGCGCTGGCGGATCCGGTGCGCCTCGAGCAGCCGCCCTTCCCGCTCGAAGAGCGACACCTGCTGCTCGAGCTCGTGGCGGATCTCGTCGACGGCCCGGTCGACCGTCGGCTTCGACGTGACGTACTCCGTCGCCGGCCAGATCGCGAGGTTGTCGAGCTTCGACAGCACCTCCCCCGTGAGCGGATCGAAGTGGGAGATCTGCTCGACCTCGTCGCCGAACATCGAGATCCGGTACGCGGTCTCGCTCGAGGCGGGCTGCACCTCGACGACGTCGCCGCGGACGCGGAAGCGCCCGCGCGCGAGCACCGTGTCGTTGCGCACGTACTGCGAGTCGATCAGCGTCCGGAGGAGCTCGTCGCGGTCGTGCTCTTCCCCGACCTGAAGGATCAGCACCCGCTCGCGCCACTCCTCCGGCGAGCCGAGACCGTAGATGCAGCTCACCGAGGCGACGACGACCACGTCGCGCCGCGTGAGGAGCGAGCTCGTCGCGCCGAGGCGCAGGCGCGCGATGTCGTCGTTCTGCGACGAGTCCTTCTCGATGTAGAGGTCCGCCTGCGGGACGTACGCCTCGGGCTGGTAGTAGTCGTAGTACGAGACGAAGTACTCGACCGCGTTCTCGGGGAAGAACTCGCGGAACTCGTTGCAGAGCTGCGCGGCGAGCGTCTTGTTGTGCGCGATCACGAGCGCCGGGCGCTGGAGCTCCTCCATCACCCAGGCCATCGTCGCCGTCTTGCCCGTGCCGGTGGCGCCGAGCAGCGTCTGCCCGCGGTTCCCCGCGCGGAGCGACTCGGCGAGCTGCGCGATCGCGCGCGGCTGGTCGCCGGTCGGGCGGTACGCGGACGTGACGCGGAGATCGGGCACCACACCACGGTACCTCCGGGACCGCGCGCCGGGACGCCCGCCGGATCGCGCCGCCGGGGCGGCGACTAGCATCCCAACGTGCTGGGCGCCTCGACTCGGAGAGGCCTGCTACGCGCCACGGCCGGGTGGCTCGTCGCCGCCGGGATCCTCCCGGGCGCCGCCCTCGCGCGCGACACCCGGAGCCCGCGCGCGCTCGCCCTGTCCGTGAGCGGCTCGGCGCTCCGCTTCGCGGGCGACCGGTCGATGTACGTGACGATCGCCCCCGGAGTCGCCGGGCGAGACGTCGCAACCGTGCGCTTCGCGCTCGACCGCCGCGCCCTCGTCCAGCTCGACGCGGTGCTGATGGGGATCGGCACGGGCAGCGTCGTGTGGTCGAGGCAGGCGACGCTCCGCCCGGGCGCCCACGAGATGGTCTGGCACCCGGCCCGTACCGTCCCGGTCGGCTCGTACGTGATGCGGCTGACGCTGTCGAAGGAGGGCAACCGCCGGGTGTACGGGGGCAAACGCCCGCACACGCCGGAGCGCGCGACCGCGCCGGTCGTGCACCTGCTCGGGATCGAGGCGGCGTTCACGCGGCGGTCGTACGTCCCCACCGAGCACATGGATCTGCGCATCCGCGCCGACGTGCCCTCGATCACGCTGACGTTCCTGCGGGTCGGGCACGGCCCCTACCTAGGGATGCGGAGCGACGACATGACCGGCCTCCAGATGGCCGACCCGGTGTCGATCGACTGGAGCGGGAAGCGCTCGTCGCTGCGGACGATCCGCGTCCAGACCGGCACATGGCCGAGCGGGCTGTACACGGCGAAACTCGAGGCCCCGGACGGCCGCGTCGGCTTCGCGCCCTTCGTCCTGCGGGCGGCAACGCCCGGCCCGTCTCGCGTCGCGGTCGTCCTGCCGACGAACACCTGGCAGGCCTACAACCTCCACGACGCCGACGGCGACGGGTGGGGCGATACGTGGTACGCGGGCGGCAACCCGCCGGTCGTGCTCGACCGCCCGTACCGCTCGCGCGGCGTGCCGCCGCGCTTCCGCCGCTACGACTACCCCTTCCTCCGCTGGCTCGAGCAGACGCGGCGCGACCCCGACTTCCTCTCGGACGACGACCTCGACGCGACGCCGAGCGGCGACGGGCTGCGAGCGGCGTACGACCTCGTGGTGTTCCCGGGTCACACGGAGTACGTCAGCCAGCACGCGTACGACGTGATCGAGCGCTACCGCGACCTCGGCGGCCGCCTGATCTTCCTCTCGGCGAACAACTTCTTCTGGAAGGTCGAGCGGAGCGACAACGGAATCCACCGGATCGCGCAGTGGCGGACGCTCGGCCGGCCCGAGGCACGCGTCCTCGGCGCCCAGTACCGCGCGAACGACGACGGGACGCGCCAGGGGCCGTTCGTCGTGAGCGACGTCGACGCCGCGCCGTGGCTCTTCGAGGGCACCGGCCTCGTGAACGGCAGCCTGCTCGGCGAGGAGGTCGGCGGCTTCGGGATCGAGATCGACTCGACGACTCCGGACTCGCCCCCCGGGACGAAGGTGCTCGCACGGATTCCCGACCTGTTCGGCGCGGGCGTCACGGCGGAGATGGCCTACTACGAGACCGCCGCCGGCGCGCGCGTGTTCTCCGCCGGAGCGATGGACTTCCCGGCGGTGCTCTTCACCGCGCCCGGCGTCACGCTGCTCGACAACCTCTGGCGGCACATGCTCGAGGGGCTGCCCGGCTCCGAGGAGCCGGAGCCTCAGCCGCCGAGCTCGTCGGCGTAGACGTCGGCGTACACCTCGCGGGCGTCGAGCACCTTCTGGACGTAGTGGCGCGTCTCGGGGAAGCGGATGCCGACGCCGTCCCGCCGCCACTCGTCGACGTTGCCCTCCCCCGCGTGGTACGCGGCGAGCGCGGTGGGCACGTCGTGGTACCGGTCGAGCAGGTGCCGGAGGTACCACGAGCCGTAGCGGACGTTGATCTCGGGGTCGAGGAGATCGGATTCGACGAACCCGTCGCCCCCGGTGCGCGCTGCGATTCCCCGCGCCGTGTCGGGGAGGAGCTGCATCAGCCCCACGGCCCCTGCGCCCGAGCGGGCGTCCGCGTCGAACTTGCTCTCCGTGTAGATCACCGCCGCGAGCAGCGCGGGCGGCAGGTCGTAGTTCCGCGCGTGCGCCCGCACGATCGTCTCGTACCGCAGGGGATAGCGCGCGCGCTGGTACCAGTCCGGCTCGGTCGTCACCACCCAGGCGCCCACGGCGACCAGGCCGACGGCCGCGAGGAGGATCACCGCGACGACCCGTTTCACGCGCGCGCGCCGGCCCCGGCCTCCAGCTCCGCCATGACGCCGCCGACCCACTCGAACATTTCCTCGAACGTCCCCGTGTTCACGTAGTGGTAGTCCGCCCGGCGCACCTTCTCGCGGTCGGGCAGGAGCCGCGCGTCGCGGTTGTCGCGCGGCACGCGTCGGCGCTGCTCGCGCAGGGCCCTGGGCGCGGTGATCACGACGACCTTGTCGAAACGGTCCTGCGCGCCGACCTCGTACAGGAGCGGCACTTCCGTGACGCAGACCCGCGGAGGATCGTCGAGCTGCGCCAGCTGCTCGCGCCATGTCAGGTACTCGCGGGAGACGAGCGGATGCAGGAGCGCCTCGAGCCAGGCAAGCCGTTCCGGGTCGCCGAACACCGCCTCCGCGATCCGCGACCTGTCGGGTCGGCCGTCCTCACCGAGGATCTCGGGCCCGAGCCGCTCGACGAGGGCATCGCGCACCGCGTCGTCCGTCGCGACCAGGTGGTGCACGATCTCGTCGCTCGACACCGTCGCGGCGCCGTGCGCGCGGAACGCGTCGAGCGCGGTCGACTTTCCCGCGCCGATGCCTCCGGTGATCGCGACCGCGACCGGGCGAGCCGCAGCGGGGCGAGCCAAAGCTGCCCTACGAGGTCTCTTCGGCCTCGGGCTCGTCCGCCGTCTCTTCGGCGGGCTCCACGGCCTCGTCGGAGGCGTCCTCGACCTCGGCCCCGTCCGCCACAGCCTCGACCTCGGCCTCGTCCCCCGCAGCATCGGTCTCCGCGACCTCGGTCTCTGCGACGTCCGCCGCGTCGGCCTCATCGGCCTCGTCAGCCTCCGTCTCGTCCTCGGGTGCGGCGACGGCGCCGCTCGCCGGGAAAGCCTCCTCGGAGAGCCTGAGGTCGGGCATCGAGTGAACGGACTCGCCGCCGTCGGCGCGCGGCACGGGCACGGCGTCCTCCTCGACGCGCTTCAGCGAGAGCGAGAGCCGGCGGCGCTCCCCGTCGATCTCGAGGATCAGCACATTGACGGGGTCGCCCTGCGAGACGACCTCGCGCGGGTTCTCGACGTGGTGGCTCGCGAGCTCCGAGATGTGAACGAGGCCCTCGACGCCCGGGAGGATCTCGACGAACGCGCCGAAGGTGACGACCTTCGTGACGCGGCCTTCGACGACGTCGCCCTCGCCGTACGAGTCGAGCACCTGCTGCCAGGGGTCGGACTGGGTCTGCTTGAGGCCGAGTGAGATCCGCTGGCGCTCGCGGTCGATGTCGAGGACCTTGACCTTGACGGTCTGGCCGATCTCGAGCACCTCGGACGGGTGGTTCACGTGCGACCACGACAGCTCCGAGATGTGGATCAGGCCGTCCATCCCGTCGAGGTCGACGAAGGCGCCGAAGTCGACGATGTTCGAGATCGTGCCCTCGACGACGTCGCCCGGGTTGAGCCGGTCGAGGATCGCCTGGCGCATCTCCTTGCGCTCGTCCTCGAGCACCGCGCGGCGGGAGAGCACGACGTTGTTCCGCGAGCGGTTGAGCTCGATCACCTTGCAGCGGAGCTCCTTGCCGAGGAACTCGTCGAGGTCCTGGACCCGGCGGATGTCGACGAGCGACGCCGGGAGGAAGCCGCGGACGCCGAGGTCGAGGATCAGGCCGCCCTTGACGACCTCGATCACCTTGCCGACGACCGGATCGCCGCTCTCCGCGGCTGCCTCGCTCGCCTTCCAGGCGAGCTCGAAGCGGGCGCGCTTCTTCGAGAGCAGCAGGCGCCCCTCCGCGTCCTCCTTCGTCATCACGAGCGCGTCGATCTCGTCGCCCACCGACACCTCGTCGGCGGGGTTGACGTTGCGCCGGATCGAGAGCTCGGCGACGGGGATGACGCCTTCGGACTTGTAGCCGATGTCGACGAGCACCTCGTCCTTGTCGACCCGGACGACCGTGCCGTGCACGACCTCGCCCTCGTTGATGGTCGGGAACGTCCCGTCGTAGTCGGGGATGAGCTCCCCGTCGGGGCCGGTCGTCCAGACGCCTTCCTCGGGCTGCGTGGGGGTCTCGAGCGCGTGGTTGCTCATCGGAGCGGTGGAGTATAGCGGCGGATCAGCAGACGCTCAGGAATGCGAATCCCCTAGAAATCCAGCATGAACATCACCCTGGTGCGCAACGCGACGCTGATCCTGGAGACGCCGGCGGGCCGGCTGCTCGTGGATCCGATGCTCGATCCGGCGGGCGCCCGCCCGCCGATCGAGGACACCGCCAACCCGGTCCGCAACCCCACCGTCGAGCTGCCGTTCCCCGCGGAGCGGGTCGTGGAAGGGCTTGCCGCGGTCCTCGTCACGCATCGGCACGAGGATCATCTCGACGACACCGCCGTGCGGCTGCTGCCGCGCGACCTGCCGGTCTTCTGCCAGCCGGAGGACGAGGCCGCGCTCCGCGACCTGGGGCTCGACGCCCGGCCGGTCGACGACGCCCTCGACTGGGACGGGATGACCCTGCAGCGGGTGCCCGCGCAGCACGGCTTCGGCCAGGTCGCGGACGACCTCGCTCCCGTCAGCGGCTTCGTCCTGGACGACCTCTACCTGGCGGGCGACACCGTCTGGTACCGAGGCGTCCAGGAGACGATCGAGCGCTTCGAGCCGCGCGTGGCGGTCGTCAACGCTGGCGGCGCCTCGTTCGTCGAGGGGGGGCTGATCGTGATGGGGATCGACGACGTCCGGGAGGTCGCGGCACGCGTGCCGGTAGTCGTCTGCGTCCACCTGGAGGCGCTGAACCACTGCTTCCTCACGCGCGCCGAGCTCGCGGCCGCCGTCCCGGGGGCGGTGATCCCCCGGGACGGCGAGACCGTCGGCGTGTAGACGGTGGGGGACAGACGTCGGTCTGTCCCCCACCCCGTTCCCTACGCGTCCTTGTGGATGCGGTCGAGCGGCGGGGCCCCGAGGTTCGGGTGCCCCGCGAGGTACGCGGTGAAGGCGTCGAGGTCGACGTCCCCGCCGAGCGCATCGGTGCACGAGCGGAACACGGTGTAGCCGTCGCCGCCGTCGGCCATGAAGTTGTTCATGACCACCCGGTAGCTCGCGGCCTTGTCGACGAACGTCGCCCCGTTGTCGAAGGACAGCGTCCCGTCGACGATGTGCAACCCGCCGACGGTCGTCCAGTGGTAGTCGACGTTGGCGGACGGCAGCATGATCCGGTTGCTGCCGACGGCCGGGTTGTTGAACTGCTGGTTCAGCACGTCGTACAGCTGCTGCCCGGTGCACGTCTTCACCACCAGCGTGTTCCCGAACGGCTGCACGGTGAACGCCTCGGCGTACGTCACCTCACCCACGGCCTCGCCACCGCTGATCTGGTTGCGGAGCAGGCTCGCCCGCACGCCGCCGGCGTTCATGAACGCCGCCACCGCGCCGCCGAAGTCGGACGGGGCGGTGCGCTCGAGCATCGCGTCGGCGATCACGTCGCCCATCGCCTGCTCGCCCGCGGCGTTCTGCCCGCCCTGTCGGGCCGAGGTGATGTCCTCGCTGATGGTGCCCACGACGCGGTTCGCGAGCGGCGCCGAGAGCGTCTCGTACGTCGCGAGGATCGCGTTCGTGGCCCCATCCGGCGTGACGTTCTGCGTGACGATGTGGTTCTCGGCCGTCGCGCTCGTGATCACGCCCGCGGGGTTCAGCTCGAGGTCGACGCTCGTGACGACCCGGCCGAACGAGGCCGCGCTGGTGACGAGCTTGTCGTCGATCGTGCAGACGTACGGCTGGTGCGTGTGGGCGCTGATCACGACCTTGATGCGGTCGTCGAGCCCGTTCGCGATTGCCGTGATCTCCGGCCCGTTGAAGTTCACGCACCGGTTGACGTCCATGTAGGCGTCCGGCTGGTCGGCCGGGCCCGGGAACACGGGCGCCGGGACCGTCTGCGAGCCGCCCTGGTGGACGAGCACGACGAACGCCTTGATCTTCTGCGTCGCGGCGAGGTCGTGCACGAGCGCGTTCACGGTCGCGACCTCGGGCCTGAAGTCGAGGCCCGCGACCGCCGAAGGCGTGACGATCGTGGGCGTGCCCTCGAGCGTCAGCCCGATGAACGCGATCTTCTTCCCGTCGACCGTCTTGATCTCGTACGGCGGCAGGATCGTGTCGTTCGTGCCCATGTAGAAGACGTTCGCGGCGAGGTACTGGAAGTCGGCGCCCTCGAACGGATGGGCCTTGCAGCTGTCGACCGGGCCGCAGCCGCCGTTCTGCATGCGCAGCAGCTCCGTGACGCCCTCGTCGAACTCGTGGTTGCCGACGCCGCTCACGTCGAGGCCTAGCGAGTTCAGCGACTCGATCGTCGGCTCGTCGTGGAACAGCGCCGAGACGAGCGGGCTCGCGCCGATGAGGTCGCCCGCGCCGACCGTGAGGGTGTTCGTGTTCTGTGTGCGCAGCTGCTTGATCCACGTCGCGAGGTACGCGATGCCGCCCGCGGCGACGGTCTTGGGCGCCCAGCCGGTCTGCACCTTGTTCGCGTCGAGCACGGGGTTGCAGCACCCGACTTGGATCGTCCCCGGCGTCGTCGGCTGCAGGTGCCCGTGCAGGTCGTTGATCGCGAGGAGCTGCACATCCGTCGAGTTGGCTCCGCTCGCGGCGAACGCCTGCGACGTCCCGGCCACGAGCAGCAGGCCGAAGGCCGCGAGGACGGCGATCGTCCGTCTCATCAAGCTCTCCCCTTCTGTCGAATTCCCCTGATCGTCGGGCGGTTGCCCCGATCGCCGGGATTGAAACGGAAATCGGCCGTCGCCGTCAATCCTTCGCGTCGGCCCAGGTGTCGCCGACGCCCGCCTCGACCGCGAGCGGCGGGTCGAGCGGGTAGGCGCCGACCATCTCCTCGCGGACGAGGTCGCGCACGGCGCTCGTCTCGACCTCGGGCACCTCGAGCAGGAGCTCGTCGTGCACCTGCAGCACGAGTCGCGCCGCGCGGCCCTCCCTGCGGAGCCGCTCGTGGATCCGCACCATCGCGACCTTGATCACGTCCGCGGCGGTGCCCTGCATCACGGTGTTGACCGCGAGCCGCTCGCCGAGCGAGCGCGTCTGGCGGTTCGAGGCGCGGAGCTCCGGGATCGGGCGGCGTCGGCCGAGCAGGGTCGTGACGTACCCGTCCGCGGCCGCCTGCGCGATCGTCCGCTTGATCAGCTCCTGCACGCGTGGCAGCCGCTCGAGGTACGCGTCGATCAGCTCCTGCGCCTCGTCGCGCGGGATGCCGAGGTTCTCGGAGAGGCCGAACGACGAGATCCCGTAGACGATCCCGAAGTTGACCATCTTCGCCGTGTCCCGCTGGCCGCGCGTCAGCTCCGCCTGGGGGATCCCGAAGACCTGCGACGCGGTGGCCGCGTGGATGTCCTCCCCACGTGCGAACGCGTCGCGCAGGACGGGCTCGCCCGAGACGTGCGCGAGGATGCGCAGCTCGACCTGGCTGTAGTCCGCGGAGAGGAGGCGCGTCCCGTCCGCGGCGACGAAGGCGGATCTGATCCGCCGGCCGAGCTCGGTGCGGACGGGGATCGACTGGAGGTTCGGCCTCGTCGTCGAGAGGCGGCCGGTCGCGGCGACCGCCTGGTTGATCGTCGTGTGCAGGCGTTCGCTGGCCGGGTCGATCAGCGTCGGCAGCGGCAGGAGGTACGTGTTGAGGAGCTTCGTCAGCTCCCGCCACTCCTCGACCACGGGGACGAGCGGGTGGTCGTCGCGGATCGCCCGCAGGACGCGTGCGTCGGTCGAGTACCCGGTCTTGCCCTTCCGCCCTGCCGTCAGCCCGAGCTTCTCGAACAGGATCCGGGCGAGCTGTTGGGTCGAGCCGAGCTGGAACTCCTCACCCGCGAGCTCGAACGCCTGCGCCTCGAGCTCCTCGACGCGCTCCACGAGCCGCGCGGTGATCTCGCCCATCCGGTAGGCGTCGATGCGGATTCCCGCCTGCTCCATGTCCGCGAGCACCACGGTGAGCGGCAGCTCGACGTCGTCGTAGAGCGCCTCCGACCCCCACTCGCGCAGCCGCGCCCGAAGCTGCGGGGCGAGCCGCCGCGCAGCCTCGGCGTGACGGACGAGCGCGGCCGTCTCCTCCTCCGTCGCGGGCTCCGGGACGAGCTCGAGGCCGTGCTCGAGGGCCAGGTCGTCGAGGTCGTACCCCGAGCGGCCCGGGTCGACGAGGTACGCGGCGAGCAGCGTGTCGTCGGCGGGCGGGGCGCCGAGCCTGAGGGCCTTCGCGTCGTGGGTGGAGACGGTCCTCGGGTCGACGAGCCGCCGGACCTCGCCCCTCTCGACGTCGCAGACGACGACCTCCTCGCCGTTCGCCGCGCCGAGGCGGCCATTGGCCCACGCGATGCCGACGAGCGTGTGTTGACTCAACACAAGCTCCTCAGGGGCCGCCTCGCGCCAGGCGACGGCCTCCGTCTCCGAGACCGCGGGCGCGGCGGCGGGCAGCGCCTCGTCGAGCGTGTCGACCCGCCCCAGCAGGCCGCGGAACTCGAACCGGCGGAAGATCTCCTTCAGCGCGGAGCGGTCGGGAGGCGCGGAGACGAGCTCGGCGGGATCGACGTCGAGCGGCAGGTCGCGCCGCATCGTCGCGAGGAGCTTCGAGTCGCGCGCCTGGTCGGCGTGCTCGCGCACGGCACGTCCGCGCGCCGGGGAGAGGTCGTCGGCGTGCGCGATCACCTCCTCGAGCGAGCCGTATTGCGCGATCAGCTGCCCCGCCGTCTTGTCGCCGATGCCGGGGATCCCGGGGATGTTGTCCGACGTGTCACCCTTGAGGCCGATGAAGTCGGGCACCTGGTCCGGACGGACGCCGTACCGGAGCTCGACCCGCTCGGGCGTGTACACGTGGACGTCCGCGACGCCGCGCGGGGTCATCATCAGCGAGACGTTCTCGCTGCAGAGCTGGAACGCATCCCGGTCGGTCGAGACGACGCACGTCCGGATCCCCGCCTCGTCCGCCCGCGTCGCGAGCGTGGCGATCACGTCGTCCGCCTCCCAGCCCTCGAACTCGAGGTTCCGGTACCCGAACGCCTCGACGATGGGCCGGAAGTGCGGGAACTGCTCTCGAAGCAGGTCCGGCATCGGCCGCCGGCCCTCCTTGTAGGTCTCCGCGATCTCCGTCCGGTGCGTCGGGCGCGTGTCCCAGGCGACTGCGACGCCGTGCGGCTGGTAGTCGGCGAGCAGCTTAAAGAGCATGTTCGTGAACCCGAGGAGCGCGTTCGTCGGCTGCCCGTCGGTCGTCTGCAGCTCCTCGGGCAGTGCGAAGAACGCGCGGTACGCGAGGTTGTTCCCGTCGACGAGGAAGAGCTGGGCGCCCTGCACCGGCCCGTCGTCGAGCTGGAGCTCCTCGCCGGTCAACGTCTTCGGGCTCACCGTGCGAGCGTAACCGAGCCCGGGGGTGCGCCTACGATGCGCCGATGACCGGGACCGCCACCGGATCGACGACGTTCACGCCGCTCGCCGAGGAGCATCTCGACGGGGCTGCGATCCTGCTCGCCGCGCGCCACGCCGCGGGGCGGCGGGTCGAGCCCGCGCTCGATCCACGCTACGAGGAGCCCGCCGCGGCACGGCAGGAGATCGCCTCACTGCTCCGGCGCGACGCCGCGTCGGGCGCCGCGGCCGTGCGCGACGGCGAGGTGCTCGGCTACGTCCTCGGCGTCCCGCTCGAGGAGACCTGGGGGCCGAACGTGTGGGTCGAACCGGCGGGTCACGCCGTGGCGGGCCCGGAGCTCGTGCGCGACCTCTATGCGGCAGCGGCGGCGCGGTGGGTCGAGGAGGGTCGCACGTCGCACTACGCGGTCGTCCCGACCACCGACCCCGAGCTGGTCGACGCGTGGTTTCGGCTCGGCTTCGGGCACCAGCACGTGCACGCGATCCGCGAGCCGCTCGAGACGCCGCCGACGGCGCCCGAGGGGATCGTCCTCCGGCGCGCCCGGCGCGAGGACATCGACGCCCTCGTCCGGGCCGAGCTCTCGCTCGGCGAGCACCAGCTGCTCTCGCCCGTCTTCTCGGGGGCGCGGCTCTCGACGGTCGAGGAGACGCGAGCAGAGTGGGACGAGGACTTCGACGATCCGAAGTACACGACGTTCGTGGCAGAGCGCGACGGCACGGTGCTCGGCTCGGCGATCGGCTGCGCGATCGAGCTCTCCTCGATGCACCGCAGCCTCGCGCTCCCCGTGGGCGCAGGGTTCCTCGGCTTCGCGGCAGTGCTCCCCGAGCACCGCGGGCTCGGCGCGGGGCGCCTGCTCGGCGAGGCCGTGCTCTCGTGGGCGCACGAGGCGGGGTATCCGGCGGTCGCCACCGACTGGCGGATGACGAACCTCCTTTCGTCGCGCACCTGGCCGCGGCTCGGATTCCGCCCGACCTTCTACCGCCTGTTCCGCGCGATCGCCTGACCTGGCGCGAGGCCCGTCCGGCCCGTCCCTAGGATGGCCGGCGTGCGTGTCCCGCTCGCGTCCGGCTCGCGGCTGTCCCTCGTCACGCTTCCCGACGACGCGGTGCTGCTCGCGCCGCCGCCCCCGCCCGACCCGATCGCCGACGTCGGCGCAGCGGTCGTCGAGGCTCTCCGTTATCCGCTCGCGGGGCCGTCGCTCCGGCCGGCCGCACCGCGCGGCGGCCGCGTCACGGTCGTCGTCCAACCGCCCGCGCTCCCGATCCCGTCTGCCGTAGACGACCCGCGACGCGACGCGCTGGCCGCGGTGCTCGACGAGCTCGCCGCCGCAGGGGTCGCGCGCGAGCACTGCACGGTCCTGGTGGCCGGCGGACTCGGGCGGCGCGCCGGGAGGCGGGAGCTCGAGGGCCTGATGCGCCGCGACCGCGCGCGCGACTTTCGGGGCCGCGTCGTCGTGCACGACTGCGAGAGCGAGGAGCTCGTCCGCGTCGAGATCGGCGGCGCACCGCACCGCGTGCACCCCGCGCTCGTCGAGACCGACCTGGTCGTCACCGTCGGCGCGGGCGAGACCGCCCTCAGTGGGGGCGCCACGGCGCTCGTCGACGCCTGCGGGCCGGCGACGATCCGCGCCGCGACGGCGGACTCGCTCCTCGAGCCCTCGGGCTCGCCGGGCTGGCGGCTCGCGGCGTCGCTCGAGGCGGAGTTGCAGCGTCGCGTACCCGTCGTCGGCCTCTCGCTCGTCCTCGACACGCCCCGGCTCGCCGGGCGGTATCACGGCTATCCGTGGGACGAGCGGACGCGCCGTGCCGTCGGCCGCTCGCCGCTCCGGCGGCTCGTCAACCTCGCCCCCGCGGTGCTGCGGCGACGGCTCGTCGCGCGCCTCGTGTACGAGCTGCGCGCGGTCGCCGCGCTCGCCGGCCCGCCGTCGGTCGCGCACGCCGAGACGCTCCTCCGTGGGTCGGTGGTGCTCGGCGCGCGTCTCGAGCGGCCGCTCGACACGGTCGTCGTGCCCCTCCCCCACACCGGGCTCGCCCTCCCGCGGGAGCCGCTGAACCCGATCACCGCGGCGGCGCTCGGGCTCGGCCACGCCCTTCGGCTGTGGCGCGACGGGTCGCCGCTCGCCGAGGACGGCACAGTCGTCCTGCTGCACCCGTTCACCCGGGTGATGGGCCACGGCCCGCAGTCGCCCTACCGCACGCTCTTCACCGCCCTGCGCGACGGGTCCCGTCCGCGCCTTCGCGCGACCGAGGCGACAGCGGCTCGCGACCGCCGGGCGCTCGCCGCCTATCGCACCGGCGCCGCCCCCCACCCGCGCCTGCCGTTCGCGGACTGGGACGCATGCGCGCCCGTGCTCGAGCGGGCGGGGTCGGTGATCGTCGGGGGGTGCCGCGACGCCGGCGCGGCGCGGGCGCTCGGGCTCGTCCCGTCGCACAGCGCCGCGACAGCGCTCGCGATGGCGCGCGGCCTGTCCGGGGAGCACGGCTCGACCGGCGTGCTGCTCGGCCCGCCCTATCCACGGATCGTCGTCGGCGCCTGAGACACCAAAAGGGCTTGAGGCAGGTGCGGCGGCGAAGCCGACGCCTTTAGGGGTCTGCCCCGCCGGAGGCGGGGATCAAGCGGAGGGAATCCGCTTCCGCGGATTCCCTCTTCGCGAGCAAGTTTCAGTCGAGGCCGAGGTACGCCTTGCGAACGGCCTCGTTCGTCTTCAGCTCGGAGGCTGCGCCGGCGAGCGTGATCCGCCCGGTCTCCATCACGTAGCCCCGGTGCGCGGTGTCGAGAGCCATCAGCGCGTTCTGCTCGACGAGCAGCACGGGCGTGCCCTGGTCGTTGATCGTCCGGATGATCTCGAAGATCTTCTCGACGAAGATCGGCGCGAGCCCCATCGACGGCTCGTCGAGGAGGAGCAGCTTCGGCCGCGCCATCAGCGCCCTGCCGATCGCGCACATCTGCTGCTCGCCGCCGGACATCGTCCCGGCCTTCTGCGTACGGCGCTCGTGGAGCCGCGGAAACAGCTCGAACACGCGGTCCATGTCGCCCTGGAAGTTCTCGCGGTCGGTGCGCTGGAACGCCCCCATCTCGAGGTTCTCGATGACGGTCATGCGCGGGAACAGGCGCCGCCCCTCCGGGCTCTGCGCGATCCCGTTCTTGACGATCGTGTGCGGCGCGGCAGTCGTGATCTCGGCCCCCTGGAAGCGGATCGAGCCCTGCCTCGGCCGGTTCAGCCCGTTGATTGCGCGGAGGGTCGTCGACTTGCCCGCCCCGTTCGCGCCGATCAGCGTCACGATCTCGCCCGTCCCCACCCGCAGCGTGACGCCCTTGAGCGCGTGGATCGCCCCGTAGTACACGTGCACGTCCTCGAGCGAGAGGACGTCGCCCGTCACCTGGGCGGCGGCGGAAGGATGCTCCGTGGAGCTCACGCAGCGGCACCCTTGCCGAGGTACGCCTCGATCACGCGCTCGTTCGCCTGGATCGCCGCGGGTTCGCCCTCCGCGATCTTCGCCCCGTACTCGAGCACGGTGATCCGCTCGGAGACGCCCATCACGACCTTCATGTCGTGCTCGATCAGGAGGACGGTGAGGCCCTTCTCGTCGCGGACGCGGCGTACGAAGGCGGTGAAGTCGGCGGTCTCCTGGGGGTTCATCCCGGCGGTCGGCTCGTCGAGCAGCAGGAGCTTCGGGTCGGTCCCGAGCGCCCGCGCGACCTCCAGTCGCCGCTGATCGCCGTACGGCAGGCTCCCCGCCCGCTCCGAGTGGCGCCGGGGGAGCCCGCAGTAGACGAGCAGCTCGCGTGCACGGTCGCGGGCCTCCGCCTCCTCGCGCTTCACACGCCCCGTCCGGAGGATCGCGCCGAGGATCCCGCTGCGCAGCCTGCAGTGCATCCCGACGAGCACGTTCTCGAGCGCGCTCATCTGGGCGAACAGCCGGATGTTCTGGAACGTGCGGCCGATTCCGAGCGCAGTGATCGCGTGCGGCGGCATGTCGACGACCTCGGTCCCGTCGAACACGATCGACCCCGACGTCGGCTTGTAGACGCCCGTCAGCTGGTTGAAGAAGGTCGTCTTTCCGGCTCCGTTGGGTCCGATCAGGGCGACGATCGCGCCGCGGGCAATGGTGAAGTCGATGTCGTCCGACGCGAGCAGGCCGCCGAACTCCTTCCGCACCTTCGTCGCGACGAGGAGGTTGTCGCCCTCGGCCATCAGTCGTCCGCCGGGTTGCGGTCGGTGAGCGCGCCTTCCGTCTGGACATCGTAGAACGGCGTGTCGTGCACGCCCTCCTCGAGCTCGATCTTGTGTCGGCGCTCCGGAATGAGGCCCGCGGGGCGGAACAGCATCATCAGCACGATGATGACGCCGTAGATCCCGAACTGGTACTTCGTCGGGTCGAAGTCGAGCCCCGCATCCTGGATCTTGCTGCCGATCGTCGAGAGGCCGCTGAAGTTGAGGTACGCGAGGATCATCCCGCCGACCGTGACTCCCCAGATGCTGCCCATCCCGCCGAGGATGACCATGCACAGCAGGAACACCGAGATGTTGAAGTAGAAGTCCGCCGGGAACGCGCCGGACTTGAAGCTCGCGTAGTACGCCCCGGCGATCCCGCCGAAGAAGGCGCCGAGGGCATACGACCAGGTCTTCGTCCGCATCAGCGGGACACCCATCGCCGCCGCTGCGGTCTCGTCCTCGCGGATCGCGATCCACGCGCGGCCGAGGCGGGAGTCGCGCAGGCGCACGGAGCAGAAGACCGTGAACATGAGCAGCAGGAACGCGATGAGGTAGTACCAGCGCTCGCGATTCTCGGACGTCTGGAAGTTGTCCGGCAGGCCGATCGCGCTCAAGAGCGGGAACCCGACCGGATCGATCGGCGCGATCCCGAACGTGCCGTTCGTGAGGTTGAAGCCACCGAAGCTGTCGCCGTTGCGGACGACCTGCGGGATGATCTCGCCGAACCCGAGCGTGACGATCGCGAGGTAGTCGCCGCGCAGCCGCAAGGTCGGCAGGCCGATGACGATTCCCGCCAACATGGTCAACAGGCCCGCGATGATGAGCACGATCCACATGGTGAGGTGGATGCCCACCAGGTCGTTGTTCACCGACGAGCCGAGGTGGAACGTGACCTGCTCGAAATGCTGTGAGGCGAGCCACCCAGCCGTGTACGCCCCGACCGCGTAGAACGCGACGTAGCCCAGGTCGAGGAGGCCGCAGTACCCGACCACGATGTTGAGGCCGACGGCCATCATCGTGAACGCGATCATCACGACGACCGTCCCCGTGGTCGGCATGAAGTCTCCGATGAGCGGCAGGGTGCTGAGGGAGTCCTCGATGAACGGATACAGGAGCCCGAGCACGATCACGGCCGGGACGAGCCAGATGTTCGGGTTGTCCCGCGCACGACTCCTCAGGCTGTCGACGTACGCGCTCACGCGCCCTCCGGCGTCTCTTCGCCGAGGAGGCCCTGGGGCCGGAACACGAGCACGGCGATCAGGATGCCGAACACGATCGAGCGGGTCCAGTCACCCCCCGGGGCGTGCCAGGTGAGCCCCTCGTTGAACGACTGGACGAAGCCGATCAGAAGCGCACCGAGGACGGCGCCGGCGAGGTTCCCGATCCCGCCGAGAACGGCGGCGGTGAACGCGATCAGACCGAGCTCGAAGCCCGTGTCGTAGCGGATGTTGTACTCGAGCAGGAACACGAGCCCGGCCACCGCGGCGAGCGCCCCGGCGATGAAGAACGTCACCGAGATCGTGCGGTTCACGTTGATCCCCATCATCGCCGAGGCCTCGGTGTCCTGTGCGACCGCGCGCATCGCCTTCCCCTGCCGTGTGTAGCTCACGAACCAGCTCAGCACGACGAGGGCCGGCACGATGATCGCGAGCGCGAAGACGAGCTTCCAGGTGACGCGCACGTCGCCGATCTCGAACGCCGCACCCTGGGGGATCAGCTCGGAGCCGCTTTCGAAGTCCACGCCGTAGATCCCGAGCGAGATGTTCGAGACGATGAACGACATCCCGACCGCCGTGATGAGCGGGGTCAGCCGAGGCGCGTGCCGTAGCGGGCGATACGCGACCCGCTCGATGGTCGCGTTGATGACGGCGAAGAGCGGGATCGTGATCGCGAGCGTGACGATGATCCCCCCGATCACCACGACGTTGCTCGAGTCGCCCGTGAGCCCGAGGACCGAGAGCAGGATCGTGCTCGCCACGAGGCCCGACAGCGAGAACACGTCGCCGTGCGCGAAGTTGATCAGCTGCAGGATCCCGTAGACGAGCGTGTACCCGAGCGCCACGACCCCGTAGATCGAGCCGCGGGTCAGGCCGTCGAGCGCGACGTTGACGAACTCCTGCGGGCCCTTGACGAAGTTGACGACGAGCCAGAGACCGACGAGCGCCACCAGGCCGAGGCCGATGCCGTTGACGAGCTTCGGGTTGCGGAGCACCCGCAGCACACTCGTGAGCGTGTCACTCATCGGCTCGCGCGACTCTAAAGAGAACGGGGCGGGAGGGCAACAGCCCCTCCCGCCCCGTGGCAGTACGTCCTACTGGCC
>DASSJV010000104.1:0-39977 GCA_035691005.1 Gaiella sp.
CGCGCACGACCGGAAGGAGGTGAGGTGCGAATGACCAGTCCGTTCTCCGTCACGCGCTTCCCCGCCGGTCGCAGCAGCGGCTGAGCGGCGCCGTGTGACGGACCCGATCCGTCACGAAGGAGACGCACATGACGCAGCACCTCGGCGGGCACGTCGCTCGCCACGACGACGTCGGCTCGCTCCACGTCGAGCACGCAGGGGCCGGTCCGGCGGTCGTCCTGATCCACGCCGGCATCGCAGACAGCCGGATGTGGGATCCCCAGTGGGCCGCGTGGCAGACGCGGTTCGCCCTGTCATGCCTCGACCTCCGGGGCTTCGGCCGCTCGGGCCCTCCCGTGGGCGCGTTCAGCCATGCGGGCGACGTCCTGGGCGTGCTCGACACCGCCGGGATCGAGCGCACGCTCCTCGTCGGCGCGTCGTTCGGCGGACTCGTCGCGCTCGACCTCGCCGCCGCGCACCCCGAGCGTGTCGCCGCGCTCGTCCTCGCCGACCCGCCGCTCCCCGGGCATCCCTGGTCGGAGGAGATGCGCGGGTTCTTCGCGGCCGAGGAGACGGCGCTCGAGGCCGGTGACCTCGACGCCGCGACCGAGGTGAACGTCGAGTTCTGGGCCGGCGCAGCCGGCGAGCCGGTGCGGGCTGCTGTCCGCGAGCAGCAACTGGACGCGTTCCGGCTCCAGGCGGGGGCCGAAGCAGACGACGAGCTCCTCACGGAGGATCTCCCCGCGGCCCTCGCCACGCTCGCAGTCCCCGCGCTCGTGGTGACCGGCGAGCACGACAAGGCCGACTTCCAGGCGATCGCCGACCACCTCGCGGCGACCCTGCCGGACGCGCGCCGGGCGATCGTCGCGAATGCAGGCCACCTGCCGAGCCTCGAGCAGCCCGAGGCCTTCGACGAGATCGTGCTCCCGTTCCTCGAGGGCCGTGGATGAGGGACGGCGGACGGGCACGCGGCCCTCCTCGTGACCGGACGATCAGGGCCGGGAGGGGCCGAGCGCCTTCCACAGGTACGTCGTCGAGCACGGACGGCCGTCCGGGTACAGCGCGAACCCGGGAACGATCCCGACGCGATTCCAGCCCATCCCCTCGTACAGCCGCTCCGCCGGATCGCCCGTCACCGCGTCGAGCACGAGGAGCGTCTTCCCCTCCGCGAGCGCCTCCGCCTCCGCGAGCTCCATGAGCCGGTGCGCGATGCCCCGCCGCCGCGCCGAGCGCCGCACGAGGAGCTTCACGATCTCGCCCCGGTGGGGCTGGTTCGGCATGAGGGCCAGCACCACCTGGACGGTTCCGACCACCTCGCCGTCGTCGAACGCCGCGACGATCAGCCGACGCCCGAGCTCCGCCTCGGAGACGAACCCCTCGAACGCCGCGCGCGCATCCTCGTCCGAGAACGGCGCCATGTAGCCCACCGACGCGCCGCCCTCGACGCAGTCGCGCAACACCGCCGCCAGCCCCTCGAGGTTTGCCCGGGCCTCGCCGGCTGCGAGCCGCCGGAGCTCGACCGCGTCAGGCGCCGGCACGTACGACGATGGTCGGTCGGCACACGCGTGGAAGCGTAGATTCCCGCGGATGAGCTTCGCAGTGCCGCCCGACGCGTACGACCGCTTCATGGGGGTCTACTCGGTCCAGCTCGCCCCTCAGCTCGCCGACCTCGCGGGGGTCAAGGCTGGCCAGCGGGTGGTCGACGTCGGCTGCGGGCCGGGCGCGCTCTCGAGCGAGCTGGTCGGGCGCCTCGGCCCGAACGGGGTGACCGCCGTCGACCCGTCGGAGATGTTCGTCGCGGCGGCGCGCGAGCGGCTTCCCGGCGTCACGGTCGAACGGGCCTCGGCAGAGCGGCTGCCGTTCCCGGACGACGCGTTCGACGCCGCGATCGCGCAGCTGGTCGTGCACTTCATGTCCGACCCGGTCGCCGGGCTCGCGGAGATGGGACGCGTCACGCGCCCGGGCGGCGTCGTCGCCGCCTGCGTCTGGGACCACGCGGGCCGCCGGAGCCCGTTGTCGTCCTTCTGGGAAGCGGCAGGCGTCCTCGAGCCCGAGGTGGACGACGAATCCGGGCTGGCGGGCGCACGGGAAGGGCACCTCGCGGAGCTGTTCGAAGCGGCGGGCTTGCGCGAGATCGACGCGACGACCGTCACGGCCACCGTCGAGCATCAGACGTTCGAGGACTGGTGGACGCCGTTCACGTTCGGCATCGGCCCCGCGGGAGCCTTCGTCGCGGGTCTGAGCGAGGACCGGCAGACGGAGCTGTCGGAGCTCTGTCGCGCACGTCTGCCGGCTGCCCCGTTCACGATCACCGCGCGGGCATGGGCGGCGCGCGGTCTCGTGTAGCGCGCCCGACCGGGCGCTCGCCGCTCAGGCGTCGGCGTCGACCACGACGTTCGGGCCGTGCACGTCGGCGAAGCGGTTGAGCACGCCCGACGCGACGAGGCGGTCGCGGGCCTCCTGCGCGTCCGCGACCGACGCGAAGTCGAGGTAGACGAACACGTGGTTCGGGTCGTCAACCATGCGCAGGACGCGCACGACCGTCGCCTTCTCGCGGGCGCGCGGCACGTCCTTGTCGAAGAGAGCGCGCCACGTGTCGTAGTCACCCACCTGGATGCGAGTGATGATCGACGCGGGCATGGACGTCCCCGCACCTACTCGCCGACGAGCTCGGCGAACTCGGGCTCTCCGTGGAGCGCCTCGAGATCCGAGTCCTCCTTCGCGAACGCGCGAAAGCGATCGGACAGCTCGATCGCGCGGCGGAGGTGTCGAAGCGCGTCCTCGGTGCGGCCGGCGAGGCTCTCGCAGCACGCGACGTTGTAGTAGATGACGCCGTACGGCGGGTCGTCTGCGAGCACGGCGGCGGCGCGGTCTGCGACCTCGGCGTACTCGCCCGCCTCGTAGAGCAGGCGGAACGGCGCCCACACCTCCCAGCCGCTCGGCTCGTACGCATGACCCGGACGGCCCCCCACCACGACGACGGTGGTGTTCGGCTCCTCGGCGAACGCCGTGCGCCTGACGCTCGGGCGCACGAAGACGAACGTGCCCGCGGGCGCGTCCACGTTCTCGCCGTCGAGCTCGAACCGCGCCCGGCCCTGCTGGACCAGATAGAGCTCTTCCTGCTGGTCATGGTCCTCCGACTCGTCGTGCTCGTTGATGATCCGGTCGCCGACGTCGCGGCCCGTCCACGCGGTCACGCCGAACGACGTGATGCCGAAGTGGTGCCTGACGGGCCGCCACGGCTCCCGTCCGTCGGTCAGCTCGTCGATCTCGTCGAGGTGCGCAATCGCGTACTCGCTCATGACGGCTCCTCTCTCTTCGTGCCGAGCGTCAAGCATGCCGGTGCGCTCAGGGTTGGTGGCGCAGGGCGTCGGCCATCGCCGCGAGCGGCGCCGGCTCGCCGATCCAGCGCTCGAACGACGCGGCGCCCTGCGCGAGCAGGACGTCGAGGCCGTCGACGACCGTCTCGCAGCCCGCCGCCAACGCCGCCGCGACGAGCGCGGTCCCCGACCCGTCGGCGTTGTAGGCGAGGTCGACGACCTGCATTCCCGGATAGGGCCGGACGAGCACCTCGTCCTTGACCGGCGTGCAGTTGACGAGCACGTCGACGCCCTCGCCGCTCGGCGGCCAGCCGGCGTCCCGCCGCGTGGCGAGCTCGACCCTGCTCGCGCCGGCCGACGCCACGGCGTGCTGCACGGCCTTCGCTGCGCCGCCCCCGCCGAGGATCAGGACCGTGCGGTCGCGGGCGTCGATCTGGCTGGTCACCGCTGCCCCGTCCGTCGACGAGCCGAGGACGCGACCGTCCTGGACGACGAGCGTGTTGACCGACCCTGCGGCCGCCGCGACCTCGTCGAGGTCGTCGCAGAGGGCGAGCACGGCCTCCTTGTGCGGGATCGTGACGTTCGCGCCCGCGAAGCCCGTCGCGACGAGCCCACGCACGGCGTCGCCGAGGCGCTCGGCCGCCGTCGGCAGGGGGACGTAGGCCCAGTCGAGCCCGAGGGCGGCGAACCCCGCGTTCTGCATGCGCGGCGAGAGCGAGTACGCCGTGGGCCACCCGAGCAGGCCGACGAGCGTCGTCGTCCCGCGGATCGAGGTCACGCGACGAAGGACGCGTCGAGCTCCGCGACGGTCCGGGCGCCGGCGAGCGCCAGCGTGAGGTCGACCTCGGCCGCGAGCTGCGTGATCACCGCCTCGACGCCCTCCTGTCCGCCCACCGCGAGCCCGTACGCGTACGGACGCCCCAGGAGCACGGCGTCGGCGCCGAGGGCGACGGCCTTGACGACGTCCGCCCCGGTCCGGATCCCCGAGTCCATCAGGACGACCGCGTCGGGACGAACGGCCTCCCGCACCTCGGCGAGGGCGTCGAGCGCGGCGATGGAGCCGTCGACCTGGCGCCCGCCGTGGTTCGAGACGACGAGCCCGTCGACGCCGTGGTCGAGCGCGCGCTTCGCGTCGTCCTGACGCAGCACGCCCTTCAGCAGCATGGGCAGCGACGTCCACTCGCGCAACCGCGCGAGGTCGTCCCAGGTCAGCCCGAGGTTCGAGAACGCAGCGAGCGCCATCAGGGAGGCGGTGGCCCTGTCCTCGGCGGGCGGCTTCTCGAGCCGCGCGAGGAACGCCGGATCGGAGAAGAACTGCGCGAACCCCTCGCCCTGGAGGAACGGCAGGTAGCCGTTCCGCAGGTCGCGCGGGCGCCAGCCGAGCGTCAGGGTGTCGACCGTGAGGACGATCGCGCCGTAGCCGGCGGCCTCGGCGCGCCGGACGAGGCTCTCCGCCAGCTCGGGGTCGCCCCACCAGTACAGCTGGAACCAGCGCGGCGGGTCGAGCGCCGCGACGTCCTCGAGCGGCGTCGACGCGGCGCTCGAGAGGACCATGGGCACGCCCGTCGCCTTCGACGCGCGCGCGACCGCGAGCTCCGCGTCCGCGTGGACGATCGAGAGCACGCCGACCGGCGCGAGCAGGAACGGCGCCGGCGAGCGGACGCCGAGCACCTCCACGGAGAGATCGCGCTCGGCCGTCCCGACGAGCATCTTCGGGCGAAGCGCCCGGCGCCCGAACGCCTCGAGGTTCGCCCGCATCGTCTCCTCCGCGCCCGCGCCGCCGGCGACGTAGTCGAACGGCCCCTGCGCGAGCACCTCGCGCGCCCGCGCCTCCCAGGCCCCGGCGCCCACCGGCCAGGCCGTCCCGCCGGAGAGGTAGATCTGGTTCTGCACGATGTTCCCGGGATCGAGGCCCACGGCCGGATCCTACGACGCGCGGCTCGGCGTCACTTGCACGCGTAGCCGTACTCGCAGACCTTGCGGAGGAAGTCGCTCTCGCTCGCGGTGAAGTAGTGCGCGAGCGAGTTCGGCTTGCGCACGTAGTAGAGGTAGTCGACGTTCCGCGCGGGGTTCGCTGCGGCGCGGAGCGAGGCGAGGCCGGGGTTGGCGATCGGGGTCGGCGGCAGGCCGGGGCGGAGCCGCGTGTTGTACGGCGAGTCGGAGCGCAGCGCCTCCTTCGTCAGCGACTCGGTGCCGGGGATGTCGAGCCCGTACCGGATCGTCGCGTCGATCCCGAGCGGCATCCGGTTGTGCAGGCGGTTGTAGATCACCGCAGCGACCAGGCGTCGCTCGCGTGGCACCGCGGTCTCCTTCTCGATCATCGACGCGATGATCAGGATGTCGTAGGGCGTGAGGTTCTTCGAGCGCGCGTAGCGCAGGTCCACCCCACGAAAGCGCTCGTTGAACGCCTGGAGCTGGTCGGCCACGAGCTCGCGCGCGGTCGTCTCCTGCGTGAACTCGTAGAGCGCGGGGAACAGGAACCCCTCGAGCGACCCGCGCTTCGCATCCTTGCGGAAGCGGGACGGCGCGACCGCCTGCCGGACCGCCTGCAGATACGACTGCCGCGTGAGGCGCGGCGTCACCCCGCGCTTGCCGATCGCGATCTTGCGCACCGCGGCGACCCGGTCGGCCATGTCACGGACGGTGAACCCCTCGGGGAAGATGATCTTCAGCCGCTGGAGCGGCGGCGGGCCGGTCGTCGTCGGCGGAGGGGGCGCCCCCTCGTCGGAGCCGCCCGAGACCCAGGCGATCGCGGCGAAGGCGCCGATCGCGACCACGATCGCGAAACCGACGAAAGCCAGGCCGCGTCTCACCTGGGCCGCTCCAGCCAGCCCTGCAGCAGGTGCGCTGCGGCAACCGCGTCCTCGGCCGCGCGACCCGCGGTTTGCTGCGCGAGCGACGTCGTGAACCGCTCGTCGTACGTCTCGACGGGCACGGCCAGCCGTGCACGAAGCGCGGCGACGAAGGTCTCCGTCTCACGCGCCTGGGCGCCGTGCTCGCCACGCAACGTGAGCGGCAGGCCGACCACGACGACCTCCGCGTCGTGCTCGGCGACGAGCTCCGCCAGCCGGGCGAGGCCCGTGTCCGTCGCCGCGCGCTCGACGACGCCGACCGGCCGAGCGAGCACGCCGGTCTCGTCGGAGACGGCGACGCCGGTGCGTGCCGAGCCGTAGTCGAGGGCGAGTGCGCGCACGCTTGCTAGAGCGCCGCGCGGATCAGCCGCTCGGCCTCCGCCAGCGCCTCGGGCAGCTTCTCCGCGTCCTTGCCGCCCGCGCGCGCCATCGTCGGGCGCCCGCCGCCGCCGCCGCCCACCAGCGGGGCCGCGCCGCGGATGACGTCGGAGGCGCTGATCCGCTCGGCGACGGCCTGGTCGAAGTTCGCGACGAGGCTCACCTTGCCCCCGTCGGACGAGCCGAGCACGACGGCCGCGGGCGCGTGCCGCTGCTTGAAGCGGTCGGACAGCTCGAGGAGGGCGTCGCCGTCCAGGCCCTCGACCGCGTCCACGACGAGGTTCACGCCGTTCACGGCCTCGACTCTGACCTCGGGGTCGCCGGTTGCGGCGGCCGAGGCCGACGGCTTGCGCCTCAGCTCTCTGCGGGTCTCCTCGAGCTCCGCCCGCAGCGCGTCGGCCTCCTCCGAGCGGGCGTGGAGCGCCGCCCACGCCGCGCCGGACGTGACCGCCTCGATCCGTCGTGCGCCGCCGCCCACGGAGCCCTCGGAGAGGATCACGAACGGGCCGATCTCCGCGGTCGTGCGCACGTGCGTGCCGCCGCAGAGCTCGGTGCTCGTTGCCGGCACCTCGACGACGCGCACGACCTCGCCGTACTTCTCGCCGAAGAGCGCCATGGCCCCGAGCTTCCGCGCCTCGTCGAGCGTTGTCTCGAAGGTGTGCACCGGGTGGTTGGCGAAGACCGCGCGGTTCACCCGCTGCTCGACGGCCTCGCGCTCGCCGGCGGTGAGCGCCGCAGGGTGCGTGAAGTCGAAGCGGAGCTTGTCGGGTCGCACCGCGGAGCCGGCCTGCGTGACGTGCTCGCCGAGCACCTCCCGCAGCGCCGCCTGGAGGAGGTGCGTGGCGGTGTGGTTCGCCATCGTCGGGAAGCGCACGCTCCACGGCACCACCGCGCGGACGCGATCGCCTGCGGCGAAGCCCTCGCCACGGAAGAGGAGCGCCTGGTCCTGGTCGAAGCGGAAGGCGTCGACGAGCTCCGCGCGTACCGAGGGGTCGCCGTCGTGCTCGATCCAGCCCTCGTCCGTCACCTGGCCGCCGCCGGCGGGGTAGAAGGGCGACTCGCGGAGCTTCGCGAGGAACGTCCCGTCTCCGAGGTCCTCGTGCGCGCCGAGCTGGGTCAGCACGTCGAGCTTGGCGTACCCCACGAACTCGCTGTCGAAGCCCGCCTCGCGGGCGAACTCTCCGGCGCGCTGGAGCATCCCTCGCTCGCCGGTGCCGCGCGAGATCTCGCGATGCTCTTCCATCTTCTCGCGGTAGGCGTCCACGTCCACGGCCTGTCCCCGCTCTTCGGCCAGCTCGGTGGTGAGCTCGATGGGGAAGCCGTACGTCGTCGCGAGGACGAAGGCCTGGTCGCCGCTGATCGCGTGGTCGCCGGCGAGCTCCTCGAAGAGCTTCGTTCCGCGCTCCAGCGTCCCCGTGAACCGCTCCTCCTCGCGGCGCACGACGTCCTCGATCGGGGCGAGGCTGTCGCGCAGCTCGGGGTACGCGTCGCCCATCTGGTCGGCGACGACCGCCGTCACGCGGTAGAGGTCCTCGAGCCCGATCCGGCGGGCCTGGAGAACGGCACGCCGGATGATCCGCCGGAGGACGTAGCCGCGGCCCTCGTTCGACGGGACGACGCCGTCTCCGACGAGGAACGTCATGCCGCGGCCGTGGTCGGCGAGGATCCGATGCGCCTTCGTCGCGGTGGGCGTGTCTCCGTACGCGACGCCGGACTGCGCTGCGATCCACGCCATGATCAGCTGGTAGCCGTCGGTGTCGTAGACGGACGGCGCCTGCTGCACGATCCGCGCGGTGCGCTCGAGCCCGAGGCCTGTGTCGATGTTCTGCGACGGAAGCGGCGTCAGCGTCCGGTCCGGGTGGAGCTCGTACTCCATGAACACGAGGTTCCAGAACTCGAGGAAGCGCTCGCAGCGCGTGCACCCCGGGAGGCAGTCGGGCTCGCCGCAGCCAGCCTCCTCGCCCCAGTCGTAGTAGATCTCGGAATCGGGCCCGCAGGGTCCCGGGCCCCCGACCGACCAGAAGTTCTCCGAGGACGGCAGCCGGACGATGCGCTCGGGCGGCATCCCGATCCGTTCCCAGAGGGAGATCGCGGTCTCGTCCGGGCCCAGGCCGAGCTCGGGGTCGCCGGCGTGG
The DNA here is from genome assembly GCA_035691005.1 of Gaiella sp. GTDB lineage: Bacteria > Actinomycetota > Thermoleophilia > Gaiellales > Gaiellaceae > Gaiella. Next base: position 8,665 of record DASSJV010000104.1, read on the forward strand.
ACGCTCACCCAGAGGCGATCCCAGTCGAGCTTCAGGTGGTCGCGGATGAACTCCGTCGCGTGCTCGATCGCGCCGTCCTTGAAGTACTGCCCGAACGAGAAGTTGCCGAGCATCTCGAAGAACGTCAGGTGGTACGTGTCGAGCCCGACCTCCTCGATGTCCGGCGTACGGAAGCACTTCTGCACGGTCGTCGTCGTCGGGGCGGGAGGCGGCTCGAGCCCGAGGAAGAACGGCATCTGCGGCTGCATCCCGGCGCTCGTGAGCAGCGTCGAATGGTCGTCGGCACGAGGGACGAGGGACGCCGAGGGGCGCCGGAGATGCCCCTTCGACTCGAAGTAGGAGAGGAAGCCCTCGCGGAGCTCGGCCGTCGTGCGCATGCCGGCGATCGTAGCGGCGGTCGCGTCGGATCCCGGCCGCCGTGGGCTGCCGCGACGGACGCGCCGAGGTCGGCTAGGGAAGCTCGTCGGGCGGCACCGGCGCCGGATCGGGTCTCGGCGTCGGCGGGGGCTTCGGCCACGGGTCGGGCTTCGGCTCGGGCGTCGGCGTGGGGGTGGGTGTCGGCCGCTCGGAGGTCTGCGGGGTGGGGCCGGCCCCCCGGAGGTCTTCCGCAAGGTCTTGCTGGCGCCGTCGGGCGGCGTCCTTCGCGGCGTCCATCGCCTCCGACGGGCTCCGCGTCTTCTTCAGCGACGAGAAGCCGTGCGCGATACCCGCCGCGAGCCCGGAGACCTTCTCAACGGGAGCGGAGATCGCGGTCGAGACGGCTCGGACGGCGGTGTCGGCGCTGTCCGCCATCGAGACGGCGCTGTCCGTCACCGTGTCGAGCTTGTCGAGCTGGTAGTTCACCCGGTCGACCGTCCCGCCGGCCTTCACGACGACCGGAAGAAGGTCTCGCTCGGTTCCGCGGACGAACGAGGACACGCGATCGAACAGCTGGCCCAGCTTGACGAGCGCGACCAGCGAACCGAGGCCGAGCAGCACGAGGAAGATCGCAAGCGCCCAGTAGGCGGCGTCACCGGCGGAGAACGCGACCGTCATCGCGCGGGATCCTACCCGGTCGCCTCCGCGCTAACCGTCTGCGCGGACGGGCGCCGCCGCCGCGCGGGCAGCCTCAGCCCGGGTCGGTCTCGCGGACCACGCCCGCGCCCACGACCGCGTCGTCGTGGTACAGCACCGCGACCTGACCGGCTGCGACCGCCTCGGCGGGCTCGTCGAGGTCGAGTGCGAAGCCTCCCTCCAGCGCGGCGACGGTCGCGGCGACGGGCGACGACCGGTACCGGAGCTTCGCCTGGACCCGCGCGACCGGCAGGTGCAGAGCCCCTTCCACCGTGACGCGCCGCACGGCCAAAGCCGTTCTGGGGCCGACGACGAGGAGGTTCGAGGCAGCGTCCGTTCGGAGCGCATAGAGCGGCTCGGCCGAGGCGACGCCGATCCCGCGACGCTGGCCCGGCGTGAAGCGCCAGATGCCGTCGTGGCGTCCGAGCACCGCACCCGACTGATCGACGATCGCTCCGGGGGCGGCCGCCACGCCGTTCCGCGCGAGGAACGAGCGGTAGTCCCCGCCGGCGAGGAAGCACGCCTCCTGGCTCTCGGGCCGCCGCGCGACGGCGAGCCCGGCCGCCGCCGCTTCCGCTCGCACTTCCTGCTTCGTCGATGTGCCGAGCGGGAAGGCCACGTGCTCGAGGATCGCCGGGTCGACCGTGGCGAGCATGTACGACTGGTCCTTCGCCGGATCGGTCGCGCGGGCGACGAGCCGCTGCCCGCCCCGCTCCACGATGCGCGCGTAGTGCCCCGTCCACAGCACGTCCGCGCCGGCACGACGCGCGAAGTCGACGAGCCGGTCGAACCTGAACTCTCCGTTGCAGCGCATGCACGGGTTCGGCGTGAGACCGGCCGCGTATCCGTCGACGAACGGCCTGACGACCGCGTCGCGAAAGGCCTCGCGGAGGTCGAGCGTGACGTGGGGCAGCCCGAGCGCGTGGCATGCCTCGCGCGCCCACACGACGGCCGCGGGGGAGCAGCACGCGCGCTCCGCGCTGGGGCCCGCCGGGTCGAGCCAGAGCCGGAGGGTGACACCGACCGCCTCGGGGCCCGCGCGGAGCAGCGCTACCGCGCTGTCGACCCCGCCGCTCATCGCCACCGCGACGCGCCCGGGTCGCGGTGAGGCCCGGAAGACGCTCGCGATCGCGTTCGCGACCGCGTCGGCGGCGAGCGTCTCGCCGGGAACCGCCGCCGCCTCGAGCAGCGTCAGCCCCACGAGCGGCCGGGCCATGCCGGGCGCGTCCGCGTCGACGATGCGCTCGCCGTCCACGACGAGCCGCGCGTGGGCGTACGCCTCCCCGCGCGCCGAGTCTCCGATCGCCTCGACGGTCATCGATCCAGGCTAGCGCGAGGTCGGCCCGTCTCCCGCGCCGCCCACGTCACGCGGTGCCGCCGGCGGCGACCGGCACCGGCCCCCAACCTCCCAACCTCCCAACCTCCCCCAGGGGCACTCCCGTGTCCCTGATGTCACGCTACCGCCGGAGTCGCCACAGGGGAGTCACAGCTCGGTGACGACATCGTGCCGGGTGCAGGGGCCACCGGCACTGCGGCACGGACGCGGCCCACCGCGGGGCGTAGACGGGGCGGCGGTCACGACGACGTCGTCGCGGTAGTGCCGCGTGGTTCGTCGAACGGGCCGGCGCAGGTCACGAGCGCGAGGCGTGGTCGTCCGCGCCGAGAGGAGATGTCCGCCACGGCTGTGGGGAGCCGGCGAACCGGCTCCCCACACGTCCCGGGGGTCAGCCGCGGAGGTTGACCCGGAACGAGACCAGACGCCGCGTGGAAATGCCGGCGAGCAGGTCTTCCCCGCTCTTCCGCGCGCGAACGAAGACCACCAGCAGCTGCTGCTGCCCGCTCGCCGGGAAGTAGCGCAGCTGGCGCATCGTCAGGACGGCCCAGCCGTCGGCGGCGGTCGGCTGCTCGGTCGCCGTGAACTGCTGGTACGGGGTCGGCGTCGCGTAGACGAGTGCGCCCTCGACCGAACGGCCGCCGCACGCGCTGACGTGGAACCGGATGCGGATCGTCCGCGTGCCGGGCGTGACGACACTCGGCGTGATCTGCTGACGGTCGACCTGGAGCCTCGCCGGAGGCGAGAGGTCGTCGACGTCGACGGCCCCCGTACCGGTCGGGCAGCCCGTGGCGGGTGCCGGGGCCGACGTCACGACCGCGGTCTGCGCGGACGCGAGCGTCGTCTGCCCGGTCGCGATCTTGGCGGTCACCTCGACGCGGACCGTGTGCCCCGCGTCGGCAGCGACGAGCGTGTAGGTCGTGGCGGTGGCGCCGGAGATGTCGGCGCAGTTCGCGCCGGCGGTGTCGCAGCGACGCCACTGGTAGGTGAACGTGATCCCCGTCCCCGTCCAGGTGCCGGGGTTGGCGGTGAGCGCCTGCCCCACGACGGCCTGTCCGGTGATGGCGGGGGGCTGCGTGTTTGGCGGCCCCGGTGCGGTCGCGGTCACGAGCTCGGTCGCGTTCGACGCTGCGGTCGACGCGCCCTCCCCATTTGTGGCGGTCACTCGAACCCGCAGACGGGAGCCGACATCGCCTGCGCCAGCGATGTAGGCGGCCGTCGTCGCGCCGCCGATCGTGATGCAGTCCGAGCCGTCCGCAGCGCCGCCCGACGCGGGACAGCGCACCCACTGGTACGCGAACGAGGTCGGGGCGTTGCTCCAGGTCCCCTCGGTCGCGTTCAACGTCTGACCCTGCACCGGCGTCCCCGTGATCGTGGGCTGGGCGGTGTTCCCTGGGACGGCCTGCTCGGCGCCGAGGCCGGTCGGCACGACGACCGCGAGCAACGCGGCGCCGGCGAGGAAAAGCGCGACGACGCGACCATTAGCGAGACGTCGCGCGGCACGGGCGATGGATGGCATGGCCCCTCCTTCGTCTGAGGCGTGGGACGGCCGAGCGATTGTCCCGGGCGGATGTATGCATCAGGTGAAGACGCTCGCGCCGGTGGCCGCTACGAGCTCGAGGCGGTTACCCCACGGGTCGGACGCGAACGCCCGCACGGTGCCCGGGATCTCGTCCGTCTCCGGCCGGCTCGCCGAGGCACCGCTCGCCTCGAGCCGCTCCACCAGGCACTCGAGCGCCGCCGCCGACGACACCCTGAGCGCCGGATGCGCCTTCGTCGCGGGAGCGAACTGCGCTGCGACGCCGACGTGCAGCTGTTGGTCGCCGACCGTGAACCAGACCCCGCCTCGCGCTGCGAGCAGCGGCGGCTTCTCGATCTCCTCGAGCCCCAGCAGGTCGCCGTAGAACGCGCGCGCCTCCCGCTCGCACCCTTCCGGAGCAGCGACCTGGACGTGGTCGAGCGCGACGATCACAGAGAGTCCAACGGATGCTCGGCGCCCCGCGTGACCCCGGGCCCGGAGTAGCGAACCCGCTTCTCCAGGTGGGTGCCCTGCCGGGTTCCGGCGACGCCGTCACCCGGACCCGAGCTCCCTTCGTGTGATCGTTGGTTCACGTTGAGAGCCCGGGGCCACGCGCAGCGCCGAGCACCCACAGTGTAGTCGTCGCTCGGCGGACGGCTAGCGCGTGGCGTAACGCCACTCGACCGCCTGCGTGCCGTCGAGCCCGACGAGACGTGCGAGCGAGGGGGTCAGCTCGAACTGCCTCCCCGTCTCCTTCAGCTGGTTGTCGATCACCTCGGTGAGGACGGTTTCCCCGCCGTAGCGGATCAGGATCCGCGCACCGCACGGCAGCACCGGATGGGACACGCCGAGCGAGCGGTTCGTGAGGATGAGCCCGCAGCCGGTCCGCTCGGCGTCCTCCCCCGGCGGACGGGGCGCCGCGAGGGCGTCGTACCAGCCTCCGCCGGCCGCCGTCGCCCCCTGCGGCGCCGCGACCGGCGTCTCGTCGCGGCGGTCGACGATCGCGACCGCGACGACGCCGGCGAGCAGCGCGACCGCCGCGAGCGACAGCAGCCGCTGCACGACGCGCGCGCTCAGCGCGGTTCCTCCGGCAGGACGATCCTGAGCGCGAGCTCGTCGAGCTGCGCCTGCGAGACGTCGCTCGGCGCGCCGCTCATCGGGTCGACGCCTGCCTGGTTCTTCGGGAACGCGATGACGTCGCGGAGGTTCTCCTCGCCCGCGAGCACCATGGTCATGCGGTCGATCCCGAGCGCGATGCCGCCGTGGGGCGGCGCGCCCATCGCGAGCGCGTCGAGCAGGAACCCGAACTTCACGCGCTGCTCGTCGGGGCCGAGCGCGAGGAGCTCGAAGACCTTTGCCTGGATCTCGGGCTCGTGGATCCGGAACGACCCGCCGCCGAGCTCGTTCCCGTTGCAGATCAGGTCGTACGCGTGGGCGAGCGCGTGCGCGGGGTCCTGTGCGAAGCGCTCCACCCAGTCTGCGGCCGGGCGCGTGAACGGGTGGTGCACGGCCGACCAGCGCTCGGTGTCGTCGTCCCACTCGAACATCGGGAAGTCGGTGACCCACAGGAACCGCCAGGCCGATTCGTCGACGAGGCCGAGCTCCTGTCCGAGTCGCGTGCGGAGCGCCCCGAGCACGCGCGACGTCATCGTCCACGTGTCGGCGGCGAACAGCAGCGTCGTTCCGGGATCCGAGCGGAGGGCCTGCAGCTCGGGCTCCGAGAGGAACTTCGCGATCGGCGAGCGCACCTCCCCCTCCTCGTCGGTGACGAGGTACGCGAGGCCCTTCGCCCCCCACTCCTTCGCGAACTCCTCGAGCCGCTGCAGCTCCGCGCGCGAGTACTCCTGCGGCACGCGGAGGAACCGGACCGACTCCGCGTTCGCGAACACGGAGAACTCCGAGCCGCGCGTCGCCTCGGTCGCGTCCTCGAGCTCGAGCCCGAACCGCAGGTCGGGCTTGTCCGAGCCGAACCGGCGGTCGGCCTCGGCGTAGGTCATCCGCGGCCAGGGCGTCTCGACCTCGATGCCGAGCGTCTCTCGCCAGATCGCGGCGAACGTCCGCTCCATGAGCCCGAAGAGCTCCTCCTGGTCGGGGAAGCTCAGCTCGACGTCGAGCTGCGTGATCTCCTGGACGCGGTCTGCACGGAGATCCTCGTCGCGGAAGCAGATCGCGATCTGGTAGTAGCGGTCGAAGCCAGCCACCATGGTCAGCTGCTTGAGGATCTGCGGGCTCTGCGGGAGCGCGTAGAAACGGCCCGGCTGCAGGCGGCTCGGCACGACGAAGTCGCGCGCTCCCTCGGGCGTCGGCTTGAACAGGATCGGCGTCTGGATGTCGAGGAAGCCCGCCGCCTCCATCTCGCGCCGGATGATCCCCACCATGCGCGCACGGAGCTCGATGTTGCGCTGGAGCCGCTCGCGGCGAAGGTCGAGCCAGCGGTAGCGGAGGCGCAGCGTCTCGTCGACGTTCTCCTCGTCGAGCTGGAACGGCAGCGGCGTCGAGCGCGAGACGATCTCGAGCCGCTCGACCTGCAGCTCGACCTCGCCGGTCGGCATCGCCGGGTTCACGGTCTCGGCCGAGCGCGCGACCAGCTGGCCCTCGGCGCGGACGACGAACTCGTTGCGCAGCTCGTGTGCCGTCGCGGCGGCGTCGGGCGCGTGCTCGGGATTGACGACGAGCTGGGTGACGCCGGTGCGGTCGCGGAGGTCGACGAAGACGAGGCCCCCGTGGTCGCGCCGGCGGGCGACCCAGCCCGCGAGCGTCAGGTTCTGCCCCACGCGCTCGCTGCCGGGCTCGCCGCACATCAGGTCGCGCCAGGTCACGGCGCGAGCCTCTCGACGAGCGCGTCGAGCGCGAGACGCTCGTCCTCGACGCCGTGCACGCGAAGCGTCGCGCTCTCGGGTCCGACCACGACGGTCGTCGCGGCCCCGAGGCGGCCCGCCTGGGTGAGCTGTCCCTTGAGGGAGCGGCCCGCGCGATCGGTCTCCGCGGCGACACCGAGCCGGCGAAGCTCGGCGACGACCCGTGCGACGTCGCTTCGCGGCGCGCCTTCGTCGAGCGCGAAGAAGACGTCGGTCGCCGGCGCGGCCGGTGCGGCGACCCCTTCCTCGTCCATCGCAATCAGGAGGCGCTCGATCCCCGCGCCGAACCCGATCCCCGGCGTGGGGGGCCCACCGATCTCCTCGACGAGGCCGTCGTAGCGACCGCCACCCGTGATCGTCGAGTTCTGGTTCTCGAGCGGGCCGACGAACTCGAAGGTCGTCCGCGTGTAGTAGTCGAGTCCGCGCACGAGCGTGGGCACGAGCTCGTATTGGACACCCATCGCGTCGAGATCCTCGCGGACGGCGGCGAAGTGGGCGGCGCAGGCGTCGCAGAGGGACTCGCCGATCTTCGGCGCCTCGTCCAGCGCGGAGCGCACCTCGGGCGGCTTCGCGAGGTAGTTGTCGAACACCCGCAGCGGGCTGACGTCGACCTTCGCACGAGTCTCCTCGTCGAGGCGGTGTGCGTTCTCCGCGAGCCAGCTGCGCAGGCGCTCGAGGTAGGCGGGACGGCACTCGCGGCACCCGATCGAGTTCAGCTCCAGGTGGTAGCGCGTCACACCGAGGCGCGCGAGCAGCGCGTCGTACAGCTGGATCAGCTCGGCGTCGAGGGACGGGTCGTCGGAGCCGATCGCCTCGACCGACGCCTGCCAATGCTCTCGGTAGCGGCCGCGCCCCGGGGCGCCATATCTGTACATCGGGGCGATCGTGAACAGCTTCACGGGCTGCGGCTCGCGGTGCATCCCGTGCTCGACATAGGCCCGGCAGATCGGCGCCGTTCCCTCCGGTCGCAGCGTTAACGACCGGTCGGAGCGATCGGTGAAGGAGTACATCTCCTTCTGGACCACATCCGAGCCCTGGCCGGACGTGCGGGCGAAGAGCGCCGTGTCCTCGAAGACCGGCGTGAGGATCTTCCGGTAGCCGTAGAGCCCGCAGAGCCGTTCGATCTCCCCCGTCACGCGCATCCAGAGGGGCATCTCGGCCGGGATCACGTCGTGGGTGCCGCGCGCGCGCTCGATCCGTGCTGTCACCGTGCGACCTCGTGCGACTCGGCACGCAGATCCGCGAGAAACGGATTGCGCGCGAGCTCAGCGGCGAGGGTCGTCGCCGGGCCGTGACCGGGGTAGACGGCCGTTTCGGGCGGGAGCGCGTCGCGCAGGGTGCGAATCGACTCGAGGAGGGTCGGCCAATCGCCGCCGGGAAGGTCCGTGCGTCCGACCGACCCCGCGAACAGGACGTCGCCCGAGAAGACGCTCCCCGCAGTCGCGAAGGCGACGTGCGCGGGTGAGTGCCCCGGGACCGAGATCACGTCGAACGCGACGTCCGCCAGTTCGAGCCGCTCGCCGCCCTCGAGCAGGACGTCCGGCGTCCAGGGGCGAAGCGGGAGACCCGGCGGCGCGTAGCGATCCGGATGCTCGAGGAGGGCGCGCTCGCCTGCAGGCGCGTGCACGACCGCGCCGGTTTCCTCCGCGAGATCGGCAAGCCCGAGAACGTGGTCGAAATGCCCGTGCGTGACGAGGATGGTCACGCACCGCGCCCCGAGCGATTCGAGCCCGCGGCGGATCTCGGTTGCGGCGCCGCTCGGGTCGACGACGATCGCCTCCTCGGCGGCGCGGTCGGCGCGCACGAGGTAGCAATTCGTCGCGAGCGGGCCGAGCGTCAGGATGTCGACGGCCGGTGGCACGACCGCGAGTGTACGGACGTCCCGGCGCCGCGCCACGGGACGAGGCGCGATAGGTTGCCCCCGTGCAGACCTGGAACCTCAACGAGATCGAGGCCCCCGGCGGGACGATCGATCCGCAGGTGCTGACGACCGACGACGGCGCCCGCGCGATCGCGTTGCGGCTCGAGGCCGGCCAGGCGATGAATGACCACCAGGTTCGCGAGCGCGCGTGGCTCGTGGTCGTCGAGGGCGAGGCGGAGATCCGCTGCGGCGGCGAGGTCGTTCACGGAGGCACCGGCACGCTCGCGACGTTCGCGCCGGGCGAGCGGCACGCCGTCTCGAGCGAGCACGGTGCGCGCGTGCTCCTCCTGCTCGCGCCGTGGCCGGGCGACGGGCACTACCTCGCCGACGAGGCGCAGCACTAGCCGTCGCCGAGAACCCGGCTGTGGCTCAGCGGCCGGCGTTCTTCGCGAGGCGCTTCTGCTGGGATCGCCAGACCAGGCGATCCATGAAGTAGCTGAAGGGGACGAACACCGCGAGCAGGAAGATCGTCTGCACGACCGCCCCTGCGAACGTCAGGCGCCCGCCCCCGAGGAGCAGCACGGTTGCGAGGAAGATCGGCGCGAACAGCGCGCCGCGCTTGAGGACCTTCCGCCACGTCGGGGGCTGCGGCGCGCCGCGTCCGCCCTTCGCCGGGGCGCCCGCACGCGCCTTCACGGGCTTCGCATCGTGTGAATCCTCCGCCTTGAGCGTGCTCGCCGTCAGCACCGTCTCGTTCCCCTCCGAGTCGATCTCGACGAGCTCGTAGGCGTGCCGCTTCTCCTTCGCGCGCCGGCGACGCTGTTTCTGGTTCGCCATCCCCTCGATTATGCCCGCGACGCGACCACCGTCCCGGCCCGGACGACGGTGTGGACCACGTCGCCGGCGAGGTGGTACGCGAGGTGCCTCCAGTCGGGGGCGTCGACGAGCACGACGTCCCCTCGGAGCCCCGGCGCCAGACGTCCCCGGTCGCGCAGGCCGAGCACGTGCGCCGCGTTCACGGTCATCGCGCCGAGGGCCTCCTCCGGCGCGAGCCCGAGCTGTGTGCACGCGAGCGTCGCGACGACCGGGAGGCTCTCGCAGAACGCGCTCCCCGGATTGAAATCGGTCGCGAGCGCGACGATGGCCCCGGCGTCGACGAGTGCTCTCCCGGGTGGCATCGGGCGACCGAGGTAGAGCGCCGCAACGGGGAGCAGCACGGCGGCGACGTCGCTCCTCGCGAGTGCCGTGACGCCTTCCGCCCCGGTCGACTCGAGGTGATCCACGGAGCGCGCGCCGAGGTCCACCGCGAGCGGCACGGCGCCCATCTCGGTGAGCTGGTCCCCATGCAGGCGCAGGGCGAGACCTGCCTCCGCACACGCACGGAGGTACCTGCGCGCGGTCTCGATCCCGAACGTCCCCCGCTCGACGAACACGTCCGCGGCAACCGCGACGCGCGCGGCGGCGGGTAGCACCTCGGCGAGCGCCCAGTCGACGTATGCATCGGCGTCGGGCTGCTCCGGCGGGACGGCGTGCGCACCGAGCCACGTCGGCACGCCGCCCGCGGACGCGACGGCGTCGAGCTGCGCGAGCTCGGTCTCGCGGTCGAGCCCGTAGCCGCTCTTCCCCTCGAAGGTCGTCGTGCCGTGCGCGAGCATCGCGTCTCGATGACGCTCGACGATCCGGTGGAGCTCGTCCGCACCCGCCGCGCGCGTGGCCGTGGTCGTCGAGAGGATCCCGCCGCCGGCCGCAAGCAGCTCCTCGTAGGTCGCGCCCCGAGCGCGTAGGGAGAACTCCTGCACGCGGTCTCCGGCGAACGCAGGGTGCGTGTGACAGTCGACGAGCCCGGGGATCGCAGAGAGCCCGGTGCCGTCGAGCTCCTCCACGTCGCGGCCGAGCGCCGGCAGGTCGCGCATGGCGCCGACCGCGGCGATGGCGCCGTCTTCACCGATGAGCACGAACCCCTGCTCGAGCACGGCCGCCTCCGCGAGGCTCCGCCCGCGCAGTGGCTCGCCGTCGCCGCCGTGTGTGACGATCTGCGCGAGGTCGCGGATGAGCAGGGCGCTCACGGCAGGGACGGCAGGTCGAGCCCGCCCGCGCGCGCCGCCTCGACCGCTTCGGGATAACCCGCGTCGGCGTGGCGCATGACGCCCGTCCCCGGGTCGGTGGTCAGCACCCGCTCGAGCCGCTCCGCCGCGTCGTCGCTCCCGTCGGCGACCACGACCATGCCCGCATGGATCGAGTTGCCGATCCCGACACCGCCGCCGTGGTGCACGCTCACCCACGTCGCTCCCGCGGCGGTGTTCAGCAACGCATTGAGGATCGGCCAGTCGGCGATCGTGTCCGACCCGTCGCGCATCGACTCCGTCTCGCGATACGGCGATGCAACCGATCCCGCATCGAGGTGGTCGCGGCCGATCACGACCGGGGCGGACACCTCGCCCGAGCGGACGAGGTCGTTGATCGCACGGCCCGCCTTCCCGCGATCGCCATAGCCGAGCCAGCAGATGCGCGCCGGCAGGCCCTGGAAAGCGACCCGCCCAGGAGCAAGAGCAAGCCACCGCTGTAGGAGCGCATCGTCCGGAAAGAGCTGCGTGAGCTCGCGGTCGATTCTCGCGATGTCTGCGGGGTCTCCGGAGAGGGCGGCCCAGCGGAAGGGCCCGATCCCCCGGCAGAAGAGCGGTCGGATATAGGCCGGGACGAAGCCCGGGTATGTGAACGCCTCGCTCAATCCTGCTCGATAGGCCTCACCTCTCAAGTTGTTGCCGTAATCGAAAACGTAACACCCCATCCGGACGAACTCGACCATCGCGCGGACGTGCACGACGATCGACTCCCCTGCGAGGCGCAGGTACTCCTCGGCGTCGCGCTCGCGCAGCGCCGCCGCCTCCTCGAACGGCACCTCCGCAGGGATGTAGCCGGTCAGGGGATCGTGCGCGGCGGTCTGATCCGTGACGAGATCGAACGCCTCCCCGCGGGCCACGAGTTCCGGAAACACGTCCGCGGCGTTCGCCCGGAGCGCGACGGAGAGCGCGCGATGCTCCGCAGCCGCCTCCCGCACGCGCGCCAGCGCGTCGTCGAGGGACGACGCCTGTTGGTCGACGTAGTGCGTCTCGAGCCTGCGGTCGATCGACCGCTGGTCGACCTCCACGCAGAGGATCGCCGCACCCGCAAGGGTCGCCGCGAGAGGCTGCGCGCCCCCCATCCCGCCGAGCCCGGCGGTCAGGATCGTGCGGCCGGCAAGGTCCGACGTGCCGAAATGCGTCTCCCCCGCGGCGCAGAACGTCTGGTACGTCCCCTGGAGGATCCCCTGCGTGCCGATGTAGATCCACGAACCGGCCGTCATCTGGCCGTACATCGTCAGACCCTCGGCCTCGAGCCGCCGGAACTCGTCCCACGTTGCCCACCGCGGCACGAGGAGCGAGTTCGCGATCAGGACACGCGGTGCCCCGGGATGGGTGCGGAACACCCCCACCGGCTTGCCCGACTGGACGAGGAGCGTCTCGTCGTCGCGCAACCTGAGAAGCGTCCGCACGATCGACCGCAGCGCGTCGTGCGACCGCGCGGCCCGACCCGATCCTCCGTACACGACGAGCGACTCCGGGTGCTCCGCGACCTCGGGATCGAGGTTGTTGAGCAGCATCCGCAGCGGCGCCTCCGTCTGCCACGAGCCCGCATGGAGCTCCGTCCCACGCGGCGCGCGGATCGCCGAGAGGTCGCCGACGAGCCGTTCCACGAGCGCGTCGCTCATCGGTTCCCTTCGCTCGCCGAGCGCTCCCGGTCGCGCGCCGCACGGGCCGCGCGCCATGCCTTCACGCCGCTCCAGCCCCCCGCGAGCACGAAGTACGCACCGGCGATCCCCAACGCCTTGGCGGCATTGCCGTCCGTGAGCTCGACGAGCAGCAGGATCCCGGCGGCGATCAGGGCATGGAGCGACAACGCGGTCCGGAGCGACTGCTGCGAGGGCGGCAGATCGCTCACGCGAGCGGCGCCCCGATCGAATCCTCCACGGCGGTCACGAGTGACCCGTCGCGGATCGCCGCTGCGACCCGTTCGATGTCGGCCGAGAGCGGACGATCCTCCCGGAGCCGCTCGGACAGCGTGCGGACGAAGCCCCGCGCCGCGGCGACCCCGCGGCCCGGCTCGAGCGGGGCCAGGAACTCGACCGCCTGCGCCCCCGCGAGCAGCTCGATCGCGAGCACCCGCTCGGCGTTTGCCACCACCTGACGCGCTTTGAGCCCTGCGCCGTTCCCCATCGAGACGTGATCCTCCTGCCCCGCGCTCGTGGGGATCGAGTCGACCGAGGCAGGGTGGCAAAGCGTCTTGTTCTCGGAGACGAGCGCCGCCGCGACGTACTGGGGGATCATGAAACCCGAGTTGAGCCCTTCCTCGCGGGCGACGAGGAACGGCGGCAGCCCGTCGGAAAGGCTCGGATTGACGAGCCGCTCGGTGCGCCGCTCGGCGATGCTCGCGAGCTCGGCGCAGGCGATCGCGAGGCAGTCGAGCCCGATCGCGATCGGCTGACCGTGGAAGTTTCCGTTCGAGACGATCAGCTCCTCGTCGACGAGCACGAGCGGGTTGTCCGTCGCGGAGTTCAGCTCCATCGCGACGGTGCGCTCCACGTGGCCGAGCAGGTCGCGGCTCGCGCCGTGCACCTGCGGCGCGCAGCGGAGCGAGTAGGCGTCCTGCACCTTGTCGCACCAGCGGTGCGACTCCACGATCGCGGATCCCTCGAGGAGGAGACGCAGGTTGGCCGCGCTCCTGCCCTGGCCGGGGAGCGGCCGCGCGGCGTGGATCGCCGGGTGGAAGCTGGTCGGCGTTCCCTGCAGGGCCTCGAGCGACATCGCGCAGGCGACGTCCGCGGCACACGCAAGACGTGTCGCCCGCACGAGCAGGAGCGATGCCATCGCGCTCATGAACTGCGTGCCGTTGATGAGCGCGAGACCCTCCTTCGGCTGGAGCACCACGGGCTCGAGACCGGCGGCCCGCAACGCCTCCGCGCCCGACAGCACCCGACTGCCGACGGTCGCCTCGCCTTCCCCGACGAGCGGCAGCGCAAGGTGCGCCAGCGGCGCGAGGTCTCCGCTCGCACCGACCGAGCCTCGTGCCGGCACGTGGGGGACGACATCCGCCCCGAGCATCGCGACGAGCAGCTCGATCGTCTCGACGCGGGCGCCGGAGTATCCCTTCGCGAGAGTGTTCGCCCGGAGGAGCATCGCGGCGCGCACGACCTCGTCGGGGTACGGCTCGCCGACCCCGCACGCGTGACTGCGAAGGAGCCGGACCTGCAGCTCGGCCGCCTGCTCGGGCGGGATCGTCTCCGAGACGAAGCGACCGAAGCCCGTGTTGACGCCGTACGTGTGGTCACCGACCTGCGTCTCGAGGAACGCACACGCGGCGGCCGCGCGCTCGCGTCCCTTCGCCCCCAGCGCGACGGGCCGGTGCTCGACCGCGACGTCCCAGACGTCGCGGATGGTGAGGTCGTCCCCGGTGAGCTCGACCGGCGCCGGCACGGGCGCGAGTCTAGTCCCGCCCGCGTCGATCCTTCCGCGGAAAACGCGCGCACGCCGGCGAACCGCTCGTGCGGCATCCCCCTTGGGGGGAGCGACGTCCCCTGGAGTCACGCTACCCACGCCCCTGCGACATGGCTGTTTCGCCTTCGTGCCGGGTGTGTGACGGGCGCGCGCGAGGCCGACAGCGAGCGCCCAGGCCGGCCACCACGCCGGTGCCGGAGCCGCCGCGCGAGCTCCTACTGCAGGTGCCACTCCAGCACACGGTCCGGCGCGAGCGACTCGAGCCGCAGCGCATCCCGCGCGGCTTCGAGCGCCGCACCGGACGGCAACCCATCCTCATCCACCCCGTCCGGCCGGACGCCGTGTGCGAGCCCCGCCTCGACGACGCATCGCGCGGGCACGAGCCCGACGAGCTCGCCCGCCCCCACCGTCGCACCGCGGGCCTCGGCCTCGGCCACGATCCGCTCGACCAACCGATAGAGGGGCGTGGCGGCGACGTCGACGAGGTTCGTCGAGACCTGCACCGCGTAGTCGAGCGCGAGCCCCAGCGCCTGCACGCCCGGGAGCCCGCCGGACGACTCGCGCACGGCCGCGGCGACCGCCTGCGCGTCCTCGAGCGTCCCGCGCAGCCCGACGTTGAACGCGACGAGCGGTGCGCGGACCCCGACGAGGACGGCCCCCGAGCGAGGGTCGAGCCGCGAGGGGCCGTGCGGCGGCGCGAGCTCGGCGGCGCCGATCCGCCGGCCGAGCTCCTCGAGCCCGCCGCGCCGGTAGAACGCCGGCCTCCGACCCTCGCCGACCTCTCCGTAGAGGAAGACCGGCAGCCCGAGCTCCTCCCCCACTCGGCGCGCGACCGCCCGCGCAACGCCAACGGCGCGCGGAAGATCGTCCGGCACGAGCGGGACGACCGGAACGACGTCCGCGGCGCCGACTCGTGGGTGAACGCCGCGGTGCTCGCGGAGGTCGATCCGCCGCCGCGCCTCGTCGATCCCCGCCACGAGCCCGTCCTCCAGCGCGCGCTCGTCGCCGACGAGCGTGACGACCGAGCGATGGTGATCGGGATCCACGTGGACGTCGAGCACCCGTCCGTCGGCGCTCCCGAATGCCGCCGCGATCGCGTCGACGGCGGCGCGCTCACGCCCCTCGGACACGTTCGGCACCGACTCGAGCAACGACATCCGGCCTACCCTACGACCGATGCGGCATCGCTCCGCGCCCCTCGGCCTCGCCGCGCTCCAGCGCCGGAACGCACGGTGCAGACGCTGCCTCGAGGCCGGCTTCGCGATCGACCCGCGCCCGGTCTTCGCGGGACGCGTGGGACAGCGCGCCTACCTCTTCGGGCTCGCGCCGGGGCGCGTCGAGGCCGAGACGGGCCTCCCATGGCAGGGGCGGGCAGGACGCACCCTCCGCCGCTGGCTCCGGCTCGACGAGGAGACGTTCTTCGCGACGTTCTACTGCGCCTCCGTCACCCGCTGCTACCCCGGCCCGAGCCCCTCGGGGCGAGGCGACCGCAGCGTGACCCGGGCGGAGGAGTCGCTCTGCGCGTCGTGGCGCGAGGACGAGCTGCGCCTGCTCGAGCCCGGGCTCGTCGTCACCGTCGGGCTCCGGCCCGCAACGCATCTGCTCGGCGTCCGCCGGCTGGGCGACGCGATCGGCAAGAGCTTCGTGCTCGACGACGCGATCGCCGTTCCCCTGCCCCACCCCTCCGGCGCGAGTGGCTGGCTGAATGACCCCGTCAACCGTGCCCGTCTCGGCAAGGCGATCACTCACGTGCGCCGCGAGCTCGCGCGGCTCGAGGTGGCGTAGGATCGGACCCGTGACGATCGGAGGGGTCATCGGCGAGGCGTGGGGCCTCTACACCCGCTTCTTCGTCCGTTTCTTCGTCATCGGTCTCGTCGTGTTCGCGGCGTTGAACCTCGTCTACGCGCTCCTCGTCGAGGCGATCTCGAGCGACGCAGAGGGGGCCGCCGTCACGCTCGGGATCCTCGGCTTCGCGATCGCGGTGATCGGCACGACGTGGCTCCAGGGCGCCTTCGTCTACGCGGTGCGGGACGCGCGCGACGGGTCGTTCGACTCGACGCTCGGCGACGTCTTCGCCCGTGTCTCGCCGGCGGTGATCCCGCTCCTCGTCGCAGGGCTGCTCGCCGGGCTCGGGATCGCGATCGGCTTCGTCCTGCTCGTGATCCCGGGCTTGTTCCTGCTCACGATCTGGGCCGTGATCGGCCCCGTGATCGTGGTCGAGGGCACGGGAGCGCTCGACTCCTTCGGCCGCTCGCGCGCCCTCGTCCGCGGATACGGCTGGACCGTGCTCGCGATCGTGCTCGTCACCGGCCTCCTCTCGGCGATCGCGAGCGGGATCCTCCGAGCCGTGTTCTCCTTCCTGCCCCGCTTCTTCGAGATCCTCGTCGGCGGGACGATCGCCCAGGCCGTGGTCGCGCCGCTGATGGCAATCGCGATCGCGATCACGTACTTCCGCCTGCGCGAGGCCCACGGCGACGCCGTTCCCGCCCTCGAGTCGTGACGATCGACCCCGAGAGCGAGCGCCGTATCGCCGAGCCGGCGTCGGCCGACGCGGTCCGCGAGGCGCGGCTCACGCCCGCCGAGGCCGTGGAGCACATGCGGATCCGGCTCCCCGAGCGGGGGAACCGCGACCTCCGCCGCGTGCTCGAGCGCGCGAACGCCGACCGCCAGCTGAAGGCGTGGTGGCACGTCTCGAACGTCAACGCCGCGGTCCGGCTCGAGATCAACGACCACTCGTGGGTGCACATCCAGATCGTCGCGAACATCGCGCTGAAGCTCCTGCGTGAGCTGACGAAGCACGGCGTCGAGCCCTCCGTCGTCCGCGACTACGGGATGCGCAACGAGGATTCCGAGCTCGTCGTCGTGCTCTCGGCCCTTACGCATTGCATCGGGATGTCCGTGCACCGCCGCGGGCACGAGGACTGGAGCCTGTTCCTCGCCGAGCCGAAGCTCCACGAGCTGCTCGAGGGGATCTACGAGGAGCCGGACCGCACGGTGATCGTCTCGGAGATCCTCCAGGCGATCACGAGCCACCGCGCGGACGGCGAGCCTCTCTCGCTCGAGGCGGGGATCTTGCGGGTCGCGGACGCCCTCGACATGGCGAAGGGACGGTCGCGGATCCCGTTCGAGAAGGGCCAGGTCTCGATGCACTCGCTCTCCGCGGCGGCGATCGACGCGGTCGTGATCGGCGACGGCGAGACAAAGCCCGTCCGCATCGAGATCGCGATGAACAACTCGTCGGGGTTGTTCCAGGTCGACGGGCTGCTCAAGGCGAAGCTCCGCGGCTCGGGGCTCGAGCCCCACGTCGAGGTGATCGCGCACATCGACACGGCCGACGAGAAGCGCCTCGTCCCCGAGTACCGCCTCGAGATCTGAGCCGCGCCACCGAGCCGGGTACAATCCGGCCGAGCCCTGCGGGATCGTCTAATGGTAGGACGCCGGATTCTGGCTCCGGAAGTTGGGGTTCGAGTCCCTGTCCCGCAGCCTCGGAGACGCCCCGTACGGGGCGTCTCGCTGTTGCGACGTACGACAACGATCGCGGCGGCCTCTTAAGGTTTCGTAAGCAACCGAGGCGACACCCGTACCTCGTCGGCTAGGCTCGCTCGAGCGAAATAGACACGAACGGCAGCGCCGGGCACTCGCTTGAGGAGCCCGACTGCGGCGCGCGCCGTGCACCTGTCCCCCACGCGGAGGTTCGTTCTGAAAGCCGTTGTCGTCGGCCTGTGCGCCGTCAGTCTCTGTGCGACGCCCGTCGTCGCGAGCGCGAGCTCGTCCGGAAGCGCGAACGTCCAGCTCGCCCACCACCTCGGCGCAATGCAGAAGAGCGCGTCCGTGATCCGCTTCTTCGAGCATCACCGCTGGCTCCTGCGCGATACCCGTTTCCGCAAGGTGGCGCAGCTGCGGCTCGTTTCCGCGCGTCACGCGCTCGCTGCAGCGCGCGCCGACGCAGCGCGCTCTCGCGCGCAGCTCGCGCGGCACCGCGTCGTGGTGCGGGAGCACCGGCTCGCGATCGTCGCGAAGTCCCCGACGAAGGCGATCTGCTACGTCTTCGGCGACTACTGCGGCGAGGCGCTGCGGGTCGCCCGCTGCGAGTCCGGCTACCACACGACGGCGCAGAACGGCCAGTACCTCGGGCTGTTCCAGATGGGGACGAGCGAGCGGACCCTGTTCGGCCACGGCCCGACGGCGCTCGCCCAGGCGCGCGCGGCGTACCGGTACTTCCTCCGTTCCGGCCGTGACTGGAGCCCGTGGTCGTGCAAGCCGTGGTACTGAGCCACGGGCACGTTTCCCGCGCAAAGTGCGGGCCGGCAGAGCTCGTGCGGGTTCCCACGAGCGGCGCCGGCTGATAAAGAGCGGGTGTGCCGTTCTGGCGGAAGGTCGACCGCCTCCGGCCCCTCGACGAGGCGGCCGCGTACGCGCGGTGCCACGGCGACCGGGACGACTCCGTCCGCGTCGTGAAGCTCCCGCCGCGGCGCGCCCGCTACGACCTCCTCGCCACCGGCGAGGAGATCCGCCGGCGCCTCGAGGAGCGGATCGACGCGCGCGACGCAGACCCCGGCCTCACGCCGAGCGCGACGCCGACCATCTGAGCGCCCACGCGAGGGCCGCTACACTGGGCCCTCGCCACGGCCCATTCGTCTAGTGGCCTAGGACACCGCCCTCTCACGGCGGCGGCACGGGTTCGAATCCCGTATGGGCCTTCCTCGAGTCCCTTTCAGTCGACGCTCGCGGGCGGGTAGTGCGGCTTCCCGGCGGGCCGGTAGACCTGGATCGCCACGCCCTTCGAGTCCGTTCGCGACTCGACGACCTCGAGCGCGATGTCCGGGCCCTCCTGGGGGAACAGGCGCGCTCCCTGGCCGAGGACGACGGGGACGACGAGCAGCGTCATCTCGTCGACGAGGTCGTGCTCGAGCAGCCAGCGGACGAGGACGCCGCTGCCGTGCACCTGGAGCTCGCCGCCCGGTCTGGCCTTCAGCTCGGCGATGGCCTCCGCGAGGTCGCCCGTGAGGAGGGTCGTGTTCGCCCACTGCGGGTCGGTGATCGTGGTCGAGGCGAGGTACTTCGGCTTCGTGTTGAGCGCGGCGGTGATCGGGTTGCCCTCCGGATCCTCCGCCGCGGCCTTCGCCCGCTTCTCCGCGCCCCAGTAGCCGGCGAAGAGCTCGTAGGTGCGCCGGCCGAAGAGGAACGCGTCGGCGCCCGCGTAGGTCTCGTTGATGAGCGTCATCGTCTCGCCGTCGCCGAGCCCCAGGGCCCACCCGCCGCGCACGAATCCGTTCCTGCGGTCCTCGTCCGACGCGCCGCCGTTCCCCTGCATCACCCCGTCGACGGTGACCTGCGTCATGGTGGTCAGCTTCATGGAGGTCGTCCCTTCGCTCGTGTGGCCGCTCACCGTTGTGACCGCACCGAGGCGCGGTTCTCATCGGTCGCCGGTCCGAGCCCGTGGGTCTTCGGCTACGCGATCGCGAGGGGCTGCTCGGCGACGAGGACGTCGCGGAGCTCGGCGAGCGGCGCTTCCTCGGCGTCCGTCAGCGCGGCTGCGACCTGCTCGCGCTCCTCGGGGTCGAGGTCGACGACGGCGACCCGATGCGTCACCGCGCCGAGGAGCCTCGCGCCGAGCTCGTCGTCGACGTGGCGTGCGAGGTGCTGGACGAGGTCGACGGGGACCGGCACCCCGGCGAGATAGATCAGGAAGAACATCCGCCGCCCACGTTACTCCCTTCGACGCCCTGCCGCCTAATCGCGGTGGGCTGCCAGGAGTCCTATGCGGCGACGTCCGTCACGTCGAACCGCGGCCGGCGACCCGTGACGTCGACCACCGCGTACGGGTGGGCGGCGAACCAGAGCTCGGCTTTGCGGTCGAGGTGGACGTCGATCCCGTCGATCCGCAGGGGATCGTTGAACAGGACGCCGTCGGGCCGGTCGAGCGCGACCTTGATCCGTCGCTCCGAGCTCAGCCGCCAGGTGCGGCGCCGTTCCGTCCAGGCGTACAGGCGGCGTCCGTTCTCGGCGAGGAACCGTCGCGCAACGGGCGAGAGCTGAGAGGGCGGGGCCGGTTCGGGCCGCGACTCGGTTGTCGTCTCGCGCAGCTCCATCGCGAGCCCGGATGATCGCAGGGCGGTCGGCCGGCACGTCGCTGCGCGAGGTATGGCTAGCTTCATTGCGTCCGGGGCGCGCCTCCGCGAGCCTTGACAGGTGGCGCTGCGGCGTCGGCGGGGCGCATGCCGCGGGGGGGTCGGGCCTGATCGGGCTGACCGACCGCGTCGAGGCACTCGGCGGCCGGCTCGCGCTCGAGAGCCCGCCGGGCCTCGGGACGACGATCTCGATCGAGCTCCCCTCGAGACGCCGGCCGACCGCCGGCTCGGCGCCGACCGCTGATCGCCGGACATCTCAGGCGGCGCCGTACTCGTCCCGCTGCACGACGTAGTCGTCGGCCGAGGTCGTGTCCTCGACCTCGACGACCGAGATGGGCGCCTCGGAGTCGGGCCTGATGCGGGTCACGTAGCCGTGCAGGTCGGCGCCGCCGGACGCCGGATGGACGACGATCGTCTCGCCTACGCTCGGCAGGCGGTCGCTCGTGTACCGGTATGCGCCGATCTCGAACTGCGGGAGCCCCGAGCCGACCTTGACCAGCGTGACCGCGAACGACCTGCCGTCCATGTGCCTGACGGTAGCTCTCGACAACGCTCCTGACCCGCGGCTTTTGGCCAGGTCGGCCTCGTCGGAAGTGGCGGGCGGCCCACCCGACAGGCGAGCGACGGCCGGTCGAGGCTGCGTGGCGAGAACGCTTTGCCGTCCCCACACAACGTTTGGGTCAGTGCGAGACGGCGCCGGCGGCGTTGACCATGCCCGCGCCGAAGAACGACGTGTGCCCCGGCCCTCCGGTGCACTGCCGCTCGTCGTCGGCCGGCCATGACGACGGGCAGCCGAGCGGCGACGCAGAGGAGCGCAGAAGCGCCGCGACCGCGCCGGACGGCATGTTCGGATGGACGCTCCGGATCAGCGCCGCGACGCCCGCGACGTGCGGAGAGGCCATAGACGTCCTGCTGATCCAGACGTAGCGACCGCCGTTGTCGAGGACGGCGCGGTTCGCCGGGATCAGCGCCTCCCAGGTCCCTGTCGCGTCGGTGCTCGACCAACCGGCGAGGACGCGACCGCGGCCGAAGACGCTCCCTGGCGTCTGAGGTGCGTCTCCACCAGGCGCCGTGACATCCACGGGACCGACGTTCGAGTAGCTCGCCAGGGTGTTCACCACCGTCGCCGAAACCGTCACCACGCCTGGGATCTCAGCCGGCGCGACACGGCAGTTGTTGCCGACGTCCCGGACCTCGGCCGTGTCGGGCGGCCAGTCGGGGCTGACCCGATCCTCCGTCGGATCCCCGGGTCGAACGCCTCGTTCCCGGCGGCGGCGACGATGACTCCGCCCCGCTGCTGGGCGTAGCGGGCGGCCGCCTGCAGGTCCTGGAAGATCGCACGCTGGCCCGCCTCGTTCGCGCAGTAGTAGAGGTACGGGTCGGCGAACAGGCTCAGGTTGACGACGTCGAGCCGCTGGTCGCCCGCGTACCTGAGCGCGGCGGCCACCGAGTCGACGAAGCAGTAGCCGGCGAACGTGCACGCCTTGAGCCCCACGACAAGAGAGCACGACGCGCCGACGTCGATCGCCCCCGCGAGATCCGGGTGGGAGACGTCGATACCGCCGTCGATGACGCCGACGCGGACGCCCTCGCCGGTTACGGTGTCGTGTGCGGCCACGGCTCCGATCGCCTGCATGTCCCATTGGCAGGGCGACAACAGGTCAGGCCCGCTCGCGCCGGGATACGACGTCGTGCCGGCGCGCCCGCTCTGCGAAACACGCCGCGCTTCGAGAACGGCGCGACCCTACAGAGCGCGGCCCGGCCGGCAACGCCGCCGCGGTGGAGCGGTCAGACGATCCGCACGACGGTCAGCGCGAGCGCCACGCAGCCGACCAGGACGGCGCCGCACACCATCAGATCCGTAAGGCTCATTGCCGCAGCTCCTGACAGGCCCGGACGAAGCCGGGCAGCTGACGGCCGCGCAACTCTCGCGGGTCGGCGCGGTGTTGTCAAGCGAGGCAGGCGGCGGGGCGCCGTCAGGCCGGAGCGGGCATCTCGCGTACGAGATCGCGGCCGAGCCGCTCGACCAGTCGCTGCAGCTCGGGGTGCCGTTCCGGCTCGAGGCCGTCGAGCAGGTCGCGCAGGCCGGCCCGGCGCGCCTCGAGGATGCGCTCGTACGCCGCCTTGCCCGTCGGGCTCAGCACGAGTGCGCCGTCGGCCTCGGTCACGGCGAAGCCGTCGGCGACGAGGCTCTCGAGCGGCGCGGCGATGGCCGCCTCGTCCATCCCGAGCTCGTCCCCGAGCGCCGTGCGGCCCAGCGGTGCGCGCTCCCCGAGCCGCGACAGCAGCCAGAGCTCGGGTGGCGGCAGGTCCACGTCTGCGCGGGCGGCCAGGCGCTCGTAGATACCCCAGCGCTCTTCCCGCGCGGCGAGGAGCGACAGGGCGCGCGCGACCTCGCGCAGCCGGTCGTCGTCGTGGGCGAGCTCCAGCCCCTCGCCCACGTCGGGCGCGCGGGCGCTCGTCCGCAGCGGCACCTCGCGCAGGAACCAGGTCAGGACGAACGCGACGAGCGCGACGCCCGCCGCAACGAGGAAGACGGGCGCGAGCGAGTCGGTCAGCGCCCCGACGTACAGCGCGTGGATCTCCGCGGGCAGGTCCCGGATCGCCGCAGGGTCGGCAGCCGCGGGAAGCTCGACGCCGGGCGGTATCTGCGACGCGAGGTTCGAGGTCAGCTGGTTCGCGAAGATCGCCCCGAACATCGCGACGCCGATCGAGCCGCCGATCTGCCGGAACAGGGTCGAGCCCGACGTCGCGACGCCGAGGTTGCGGTAGTCGACCGAGTTCTGGGCGACGAGGACGAGGACCTGCATCACCATCCCGAGACCGAGGCCGAGGACGAGCATGTACAGGCCGGCGAGCACGGTGGACGTGTCGACGGCCAGCCGCGAGAGCAGCGCGAGCCCGAGCGTCGTGATCGCCGTCCCGACGATCGGGAACGGGCGGTAGCGGCCGTAGCGCGAGATGAGCTGTCCGCTCGTGATCGACGTGATCAGCACGCCGGCCATCATCGGGGTCATCAGCAGGCCGGCGTTCGTCGCCGTGTGCCCCTTCACGTTCTGGAGGTAGAGCGGCAGGTACGTCACCGCGCCGAACAGCGCAAGGCCGACGATGAACCCGATCACGCTCGCCACCGTGAACACGCGGTTGCGGAACAGCTCGAGCGGCAGGATCGGCTCGGCCGCACGGCTCTCGACGACGACGAAGACGACGAGCAGCACGATCCCCGCGCCGAGCAGCGCGAGCATCCCCGCCGAGCGCCACGGGTAGGTCGTCCCGCCGAGGCTCGTGTAGAGGACGATCCCGGACAATCCCCCCGCGAGCAGCGCGGCACCGAGGTAGTCGACTGCGTGGCGCACGCGCTCGGCCGGCGCGTGGAACGCAACGGCGATCACGGCGAGCGCGACGACGCCGATCGGGAGGTTCACGTAGAAGATCCACCGCCACGAGAGGTGGTCGACGAAGAACCCGCCGAGCAGCGGCCCGATCACGGTGGAGAGCCCGAAGACCGCGCCGAAGTAGCCCTGGTACTTCCCGCGCTCCCGCGGCGAGACGACGTCCGCGATCGCCGCGATCGTGACGACGATCAGCCCGCCACCGCCGAGGCCCTGCAGCGCCCGGAAGAGGATCAGCTGGAACATGTTCTGGCTCACGCCGCACAGCGCCGAGCCGACGAGGAAGATCACGATCGCCGTCTGGAGGACGATCTTCCGGCCGTACAGGTCGCCGAGCTTGCCGTACAGCGGGCCGACGACGGTCGACGCGAGCAGGTAGCTCGTGACGACCCACGAGAGATGCTCGATCCCGCCGAGGTCGCCCACGATCGTGGGGAGCGCGGTCGAGACGATCGTCTGGTCGAGCGAGGCGAGCAGCAGGACGAGCATCAGCGCCGCGAAGATCAGACGGACGCGCGGCGCAGCCCCGGTCGGAGGCGCGAGAGGCGGAGCAGCGGGGTCGTGCACGGCGCGTCCGACGATATCGGCAGCCTCGCGGCAACAGCCCCCGAAGTGGGAGGGGTTGCAAAGGCGACTACCGTCGAACAGTCTTTGGCGAGCCGGTTCCGCCTCGACCGACGGCAAGGAGGGTGGGGCCGGCTCGCAGCCGTGCGCGCCGCCCTCGCCCGTGGCGGCGGGCTATCCGACGAGACGCGTCACGGGCCGCCGCGGACGTAGATCACCTGTCCGCTGACGTAGGCCGCGTCCTCCGAGCAGAGGAACGCGACGACGCCGGCGACGTCCTCGGGCTGCCCCACGCGGCCGAGCGGGGTCTGCGCCGCGCCCGCGGCCTGGAAGTCCTCGAACGACACGCCGAGGCGCTCGGCCGTCTGCGCGGTCATCGCCGTGACGATGAACCCGGGCGCGACGCAGTTCGCCCTGATCCCGAAGCGGCCGAGCTCGAGCGCGACTGTCTTCGTCAGTCCCTGGATCCCCGCCTTCGCCGCCGAGTAGTTCGCCTGACCGCGGTTGCCGAGCGCGGAGACCGACGAGACGAGCACGATCGCCCCGCTCCGCTGCTCGACCATGTGGGCCTGCGCCGCCTGCACCGCGAGAAACGAGCCGCGCAGGTGGGTCGCGATCACGGCCTCCCAGTCGTCGTCCGTCAGCTTGTGGAGGAGGTTGTCGCGCGTGATCCCCGCGGACGTGACGAGGACGTCGAGCCGCCCCGTCTCCGCCGCCGTGGCCACCGCGGCCTCGACGTCCGCGCGCGACGTCACGTCGCACCGGACCGCCCGTCCGCCGATCCGCTGCGCGGTTTCCTCCGCGGCCGCCTCGTCGAAGTCGGCCACGACGACGTGGGCGCCCTCCGCGGCGAGCCGCTCGGCGGTCGCCGCGCCGATCCCGCGGGCGCCGCCCGTGACGAGCGCGGTCTGTCCCTCGAAGCGGCTCATCGCATCATCCTGACGACGAGCTCGGCGACGCACACGGGCTTCTCGCTGCCCTCACGCTCGATGGTCGCGAGGACGACACCCTGCTCGCCGCCCTCGACCTCGTCGACCGACTGCACGGTGAAGCGGCCGCGGATTCGCGAGCCCGAGGGAAGCGGCGCCGGGAAGCGCACCTTGTTGACGCCGTAGTTGATCCCCATCCGGTAGCCCGTCAGCCCGAGGGTCCGCGACATCAGCGGGACGCAGAGCGAGAGGGTGAGGTACCCGTGCGCGATCGTCGTCCCGAAGGGCCCTTCCGCCGCGCGCACGGGGTCGACGTGGATCCACTGCGGGTCGTCGGTGGCGCGCGCGAACGTGTCGATCCGCTCCTGGTCGACCTCGAGCCAGTCCGTCGGCCCGAGCTCGCGCCCGACGAGCTCCGTGAAGGCGCTCATGCGCGCATCTCCGAGACGAGCGGTGCCGTGTCGAGCGGGTCGTACCCGATCCGGCCGGCGATCTCCTCGGTCGACGGCCGCGTGCCCTCGCGGAAGAGGTCGCGCAGGAGCTCGCCCGTGCCCGTGAGCCGCCACCAGTCCCGCCCCACCTCTCTGCGGAGGTATGCGCGCAGCTGCGCGGCGCGGATCCATGCGCGGAGGTAGTCGGCGGAATAGAAGCCCGCGTCCATGTCCGCGAGGTGGTTCGCGGCGGGGTAGTGGATGCCCGTCGCCGCGGTCAGCCGTTCCTCGTAGCCCCCGGGTGTGCCCCCGTCGACCGGGAACCGGCTCCAGAACTCGAGCTCGAAGCCGAGCTTGGCCGAGTAGCGGCGGAACAGGATCGTGTTGGAGAACGCGGCGGCCTCCGCGTTCTCGCGCGCCTCGACCTCGTCCAGCGCGAAGTGCTCGACGTGCCACGCGGGCTCGCGCGCGATGGAATCGAGCAGGAACGAATAGATCTCGGTGAGCGCGTGATCACGCGAGAGGCGCCTGAACGAGAGCGGAAGCTCGGCGTCGCAGCCCGCGTAGTGGAGCGCGTGGCCCGCCTCGTGGAGGAACGCCTCGTAGTCGTGGACGCCGCCCTGCGCGCGCGTGATCAGGTGCACGAGCCGCGGCGGGTCGGTCGCGATCACGCACGCCCGCGGCGCCTTCTGCGGCCGGTCCTCGAGGTCGGTGCGGATCCCCCGCTCGGACTCGAGGTCGAAGCCCATCGCGCGGAGCGTCGCGAGGCAGACCGGCACGCTCCGCTCCTTCGTGTACGTCGCCTCGAGCGGCGAGAGCCGGCGGATCCACGCCATGTGGGCCGACTCGGGCACGTCGTCCCGGTCGGGCCCGAGGAGCCGGTCGAGCCAACGCGTGCGGGCCGGCTCGAACGCCTGCGTGGACTCCACGCGCGCCGTGTCGACGGCATCGGCGATCGGGCGGAGCGCGACGCCCTTCTCGGCCTCGTTCCGCGCGACCGGGTCCCCGATCCCGGTGATGTCGGTCTCGAGCGCGTGGCGCTCGCCGAGCAGCGAGCGGCGCTCGTCGTTCAGCGCCGACGACGCCTCCAGCACGCCGCGGCCGAGACCGTCGCGCCGGCGGTAGTCCGTCTCGGTCGCAAGGCGCGCCTGGGCGGTGCGGAGCGGAAGCTCGTCTCCGTCCCACGGCACCCGAGCGGCGAGCAGCGCGTTCTCGAGCGCATCCTCGCGCTCGGCGAGCTCGCGCGTCACGAGGCCCTCCTGACACTCCAGGCGCAGACGCGCGATCGATTCCCGCTGGGTTCCGTCGGCGGCCTCCTCCGCCGCGCGCAGCGCGTCGAGCTGCGGTCGGGTGAACAGATCCGCGTAGCGCGCGACGATCGCCGCCTGCTCCGACGTGTCCTTCTCCCCCACGCGCACCGCGCGGACCTCCTCCGAGCGCTCGATGCCGTACTGCTCGAGGCGGCCCTCGAACTCGGCGACCGAGAGCGCGCTCATGCGGCGACCTCCGCGCCGTGGCCGAGCCGCGCGAGCGCCCGCGCGCGGCCGAGGAGCGCGAGCGACTCGTACAGGCCCGGCGACACCTTCGAGCCCGTCACGGCCACCCGGATCGGCGCGTAGACCGTTCGCGGCTTCTCGCCGAGCTCCTCGCAGAGCCGCTTCAGCGCGGTCTCGATCGCCTCGGCCGTCCACGGCTCGACGCTCGCGAGCGTCTCCGCGGCGGCGTCCAGGATCCGCCGGTCGAGCAGCACCGGGTCGGGCTCGACGTCGTGGAACAGGAAGCCGACGAACTCGGGGATCTCACCGAGGCGACCGACCTTCTCCTGGACGATCGGCGCCACCGCCCGCACGTCGGGCTCGGGCCAGTCGACCCCGCGCTCGCGCAGGTAGCCCAGCACCGTGTCGGCGTACGCGCTCTCGTCGAGCGCGCGCAGGTACACCCCGTTCATCCAGTCGAGCTTCGCATAGTCGAAGGTCGCCGGGCTGCGGCCAACGCGCTCGAGGCTGAAGCGCTCGACGAGCTCGTCGCGACTCATGATCGTCGTCTCGCCGTCGGGCGCCCAGCCGAGCAGGGCGAGGAAGTTCATCAGGGCGGGTGCGACGTAGCCCGCCTCGCGGAACTCGTCTACCGAGACCGCGCCGTGCCGCTTCGAGAGCTTCCGCCCGTCCTCGCCGAACACGTTGGGGACGTGGGCGTACACGGGCGGCGCCGCGCCGAGCGCCTCGAGCACGACGAGCTGCTTCGGCGTGTTCGAGACGTGGTCGTCGCCGCGGATCACGTGCGTGACGCCGTCGACCCAGTCGTCGACCGGGTTCGCGAAGTTGTAGGTCGGACGGCCGTCCGAGCGCACGAGCACCCAGTCCTCGAGCTCCTCCGCCGGAAACTCGATCGGGCCCTTGACCGCGTCCTCCCACGCGATCGTCCCGTCGTCCGGCATCCGGATCCGGATCGCCCCTTCGTCCTCGTAGGCCTTGCCCTCCGCCACGAGGCGCGCCGCCTCGGAGACGCAGCGCTCGGCCGCGTCGAGCTGGAAGCGCGTCGGTCCGTCCCACTCGATCCCGAGCCAGCGCAGCGACCGCTCGATCTGCGCCGTCGCCTCGGCGACCTCGCGCGAGGTGTCCGTGTTCTCGATGCGCAGAAGGCACTCCCCGCCGCGGCCGCGCGCGAACAGCCAGTTGAAGAGGAACGTGCGGACGCCGCCGATGTGGAGGAACCCGGTCGGCGACGGAGCCATGCGGACGCGGACGCTCATCGCCGGCGATCGTAGTCGCGCACGCGACCTCCGGTCAGGACAGCGGGTCGCAGCGTGGGGGTAGCGTGCGGCCGTGCTCTACGGCGCCCACGTCTCCTCGGCCGGCGGCATCTCGACGGCGATCGACCGGGCCGAGGAGCTCGGCTGCGACGCAGTCCAGATCTTCACGCAGAGCCCGCGGATGTGGAAGCCCACCGAGCACTCCGAGGAGGAGGTCGCCCGCTTCCGCGCACGTCGCGAGGAGGCGGGCGTGCGTGCGGTCGTCTGTCACGCGCTCTACCTCGTCAACCTGGCAGGGGCCGACCGGGACATGCACGAGAAGTCCGTCACGGCGATGCAGGCGTCGCTGGAGACGGCGCGCGGGATCGGTGCGGACGGGGTCGTGTTCCACGTCGGCTCGCACCTCGGGAAGGGGCTCGCCGCCGGTTACCGCCGCGCGGTGCCTGCGCTTCGTCGGCTGCTCGAGCTCACCGACGAAAGGCTCTGGCTCGTCCTCGAGAACTCGGCCGGCGCCGGTGGGACGATGGGCCGCTCGGTCGACGAGCTCGCGACGTTCGTCGACCGGCTCGACCGCCATCCGCGGCTCGGGATCTGCCTCGACTCGTGCCACTGGTACGTCTCGGGCGTCGACGTCACCGACCCCGACGCGCTCGACGAGGCGCTCGCGGGCCTCGACTCCGCGATCGGGCTCGACCGGCTGCGCTGCCTCCACGTTAACGACGCGGACGCGCCGCTCGGCTCGAATCGGGACCGCCACGCATCCCTGGGCGTCGGCGTGATGAAGGACGGCATCGGCACCTTCGTCGCGCACCCGGCCTTCGAGACGCTGCCCGCGATCCTCGAGACGCACGGCCCCGACGGCGGCTACGCCGGCGAGCTCCGCCTCCTCCGCGAGCTGCACCGAAAGGGCCGTCGCCGACTTGCGGCTCGCGCTCGGCGGAAGGCCTAGTCGCCCAGCAGGGCGAACACGCGGAAGCTCGGGCTCGCCAGCGGCACCTCGTTGAACTCGGGGTTGCGGCAGCCGAGGTCGTCGCTGCGGTGGTCGTAGCACGAGGAGATCTCGGAATGGCAGATCGGCAGCGGAGCCCGCGCGGCCTTCACGGCCCCGAAGCCCTGCGGCCGTGCCTCGAGCTCCGTCAGCAGGTCGAGGTCGATCTCCACGTCGAACACCTTCTGCACGCAGCCCATGTACGTGTGGCCCCAGGCCTGGTACGCGTAGACGAACGGACAGCTCCTCGCGATGCACGCAGCGGGATGGACGACGCGGTCGCAGTGCACCTCGCAGCGCCGGCACTCCACCTCGTCCTGGGGGCGGAGAGGGATCTCGACAGGCGCCACCTGGGCCGGTGCGACGTCTCTCATGCCCGGATGGTCGCAAGGTCGTGGCCGTCCGCGCAAGACTTGACGTGCGGCCCCCGAACCGCTAGAGCGCCGGGCTCGGGGAGCCGGGTCGGCACCGCGGAGCCGCCGATAGGGTTGACCTTCATGGTCCGCCGCATCCTGTTCGCCGGCCTGCTGCTCGGACCGCTCGTCGTCGTGCTCCACTACGTCGCCGACCTCGACGAGACCGCCGAGTTCGTGCTCGCCGCGGTCGCCCTGATCCCGCTCGCATGGCTGATCGGCGAGGCGACGGAGCACGCCGCCGAGCACACGGGCCCGGGGATCGGCGGATTTCTCAATGCGACGTTCGGCAACGCGCCCGAGCTGATCATCGCGCTCCTCGCCGTGAACGAGGGCCTGACGGAGGTCGTGCGCGGATCGCTGACGGGCTCGGTGGTCGGGAACCTGCTCCTCGTGCTCGGCTTCTCGCTGCTCTTTGGGCCGCGCGGCGAGCTCGACCGCTGGTCGAGCTTCGTGTCGTTCGGCGTCATCGCGATCGCCGTGGCGCTGTTCCTCGTGCCGTCGATCCCCGCGTGGCACGGCGACCCCGACCGCGACGCGATCGTCGCGCTGAGCGTCCCCGTGTCGATCGTCCTCCTCGTCGTGTACGGGATCGTGACGTTCGTCTCGCTGCGGCGGCACCGCGAGCTGCACGTGTCGGGCGACGAGGACGTCGAGGCCTGGACGCTCCGCACATCCCTCCTGGTGCTCGGCGGGGCGACCGTCGTCACGGCGCTCGTCGCCGAGGTGCTCGTCGGCTCGCTCGAGGCGTTCGCGGAGAAGGTCGGGCTCTCGGACTTCTTCGTCTCGGCCGTGATCGTGGCGATCGTCGGCAACGCGGCCGAGCACGGCGGCGCGGTCGTCGTCGCGTATCGCGGCAAGGTCAGGCTCGCCGCGGAGATCGCCCTCGCCTCGGCCGCGCAGGTCGCAGTGTTCCTCATACCCGCCGTCACGCTCCTCTCGTGGCTGATCGACCCGCTGGCTCTCGGCTTTCGCGAGGTCGAGATCGTGGCGCTCGCCGGTGGGCTGGCGGTGGCGGTCCTGACGCTCTGGGGCGGCCGGGCCTCGAAGGCGCGCGGCGCGGTGCTCGTCGCCGCCTACATCCTCGTGGTCGTGCTCTTCTACGCAGCCGGCGACCGGGACGGCGGAAACGACACGACCTCCCATGCGGTCGCCGCGCCCGCCGCTCTTCCCGCCTAGGCGACCTCAGGCGGCCGCGCGCGAGAGGAGCGCGCCGGGGACGAGCTCGATCGCGCGGTCGATGTCGTCGTCCGACACGTCGAGGTGGGTGACGGCCCGTGCCACGCCCGGGTGCGGCGTGGACGACAGCCCCACACCGGCCTCGCGGAGGCCCGCGAGCGCGGTGTCCCACTCGAGGCCGAGCGCGGCCACGTCCAGCTGCACGAAGTTCGTCTCGACCTGGTCGAGATCCACCGGCAGCCCGGCGCCGTGCCAGCCCTCGGCGAGACGCCGTGCACGCGCGTGGTCGTCGGCGAGGCGCTCGACGTGGTGGTCGAGGGCGTAGACGCCCGCGGCCGCGACGATCCCCGCCTGGCGCATCGCGCCCCCGAACAGGTGC
>DASSJV010000105.1:0-7874 GCA_035691005.1 Gaiella sp.
CACGGAGTAGCCGAGCTCGACGAGCGCGTCGCGGGCGACGAGATGGCTCGGCGCGTCGCCGACCGCGGCGAGCGCCGGCTCCGGAAGCGCGCCGAGCTTCTCCTTCAGCTCCAGCACGATGCGCTCCGCGGTCTTCTTCCCGATCCCGGGGATCGCCTGGAAGCGCGCGTGGTCGCCCAGCGCGATCGCCTTCCGGAGCTCGGCCGTCGGCGAGCCGGAGACCACCGCGAGCGCGACCTTCGGGCCGACGCCGCTCACCGTGAGCAGCTGCACGAACAGCTCGCGCTCCTCGGCGTCGGCGAAGCCGTAGAGCTGGAGCGCGTCCTCGCGCACGTGCATGTATGTCTCGACGGTCACCTCGGAGCCGGTTCCGGCGCGACGCAGCACCGAGGGCGTCGCCGCGACGAGGTACCCGACGCCGTTCACGTCGAGCACGAGCCCCTCGGGACCTCGACCCACGGGACGTCCGCGCAGGCGGGCGATCACGCGGAGCTCCTCACGACGCCATCCGCGCCAGCGGCGGCGTCATCGCGTGGCAGATCGCGACCGCGAGGGCGTCCGCCTCGTGGGAGGTGGCAGGCTCGTCGTCGAGCGCGAGGAGCATCCGCACCATGCGCGCGACCTGCCCCTTGTCCGCCCGCCCGTAGCCGCAGACGGCCTGTTTCACCCGCGCGGGCGCGTACTCGGTGCACGTGACGCCCGCGGCTGCGGCCGCGACGAGCGCGGCGCCCCGCGCCTGTCCGACGAAGAGCGCGATGCGGGCGTCTGCACCGACGAAGGACTCCTCCAGCGCGACGGCGTCCGGCTCGTGCTCCGCAATGAGCGTGCCGACGCCCTCGAAGATCCGTCTGAGCCGAAGCTCCGGCCGCTCCCGTGCGCCGGACGTCCAGCACCCCTGGGCGATTGCCCGGATGCGCCCGCCGCTTTCGTGGACGATCCCGTACCCGCACGCAGCTGTCCCTGGGTCGATGCCGAGGACTTTCACGTGAAGAGGGTACGGAGCCTCTCGGACGACTCGGCGTGGAGGGCTACCCTCGCCGGATGGACGTCGTCGACCTGCTCGCCGTCGAGGGGCGCGGCCCCGCCTGGGGCACGGCGAGCGAGGACCTGAACGCGACGCTCCTCGTGTGGCGTGCCGGCGAGGGGCAACCCGCGCACGTGAACGACGCGTGCGACGTCGCACTCCTCGCGCTCGCCGGCTCCGGGTCGCTCACCGTCGACGGCGAGGTGCACGAGCTCGCGCCGGGGACACTCGCGATCGTCCCGCGCGGCACGACACGCATGCTCGTCGCGGGCGCTGAAGGGCTGCGCTGCGTCTCGGTGCACCGCCGCCGCGGTGGGCTTGCGATCGCACCTCGCCCGCGCCCCTGACTCTGCAACGGTCTGTTGCAAAGCCACGCAAGGAACATGGGCTGTCGGCTCCCCCGCATACGAGGGACGTGGCGCTTCGCCCGGTCCCGCACCGACTAGGAGGCGACCGCCTCCAGCACCGCCTCGGGGATGTCGAAGTTCGCGTAGACGTCCTGCACGTCGTCGTTGTCCTCGAGCCCTTCGACGAGCCGGACGACCGCCTTCGCGGTCGACTCGTCCGCGATCTCGACCGTCGTCTTGGGCACCATCGAGAGACCCACCGACTCGAGCTCCAGCCCCGCGGCCTCGAGCGCCTCCCTGACGCCCATGAGCTCCTCCGGCGCCGACGAGACCACGAAGGTCGAGCCGTCGCGCTCGACGTCGTCCGCGCCGGCGTCGGCGGCTGCGAGGACGAGCTCGTCCTCGTCGACCCCGTCCGCCGGGACGAGCACGACACCGCGGCGCTCGAACTGCCACGCGACGGCGCCGGTCGCGCCGAGGTTCCCCCCGAACTTCGTGAACAGGTGGCGCACGTCGGAGGCGGTGCGGTTGCGATTGTCGGTGAGCGCCTCCACGAGCACCGCGACGCCCTCCGGGCCGTAGCCCTCGTACACGACGGTCTCGAAGATGGAGCCGTCCGTCCCCTCCCCTGCGCCCTTCGCGATCGCGCGCTCGATGTTGTCCTTCGGCATCGAGTACGAGCGCGCCTTCTCGATCGCGTTCTGGAGGGCAAGGTTCGAGCCCGGGTCGGAGCCACCCTCCTTCGCCGCGACCATGATCGCGCGCGACAGCTTCGAGAAGAGCTTGCCGCGCTTCGCGTCGGCCGCGCCCTTCTTGTGCTTGATCGTCGACCACTTGCTATGCCCTGACACTCGTCGCCTCCGTGACCAGCTGAATGAATCGTTCGTGGATCCGGGCGTCGTCGGTCAGCTCGGGATGGAACGCGGCGACGAGCACGCGCCCGTCGCGCAGCAGGACCGGCTCCCCGTCGAGCTCGGCGAGCACCTCGACCCCCGAACCGACGTCGCGGACGCGCGGTGCCCGGATGAAGACGCCACGGAAGGGCCGCTCCTCTCCCACCAGCGCGAGATCCGCCTCGAAGCTCGCGACCTGCCGCCCGTACGCGTTCCGATCGACGACGAAGTCGCCGAGGCCGAGATGGTCGCGATCGACGAGGATCATTCCCGCGCACGTGCCGAAGACCGGCGCCGCGAACTCCCGGATCGCCTCGTCGAGGCCGTAGAGCGACGCGAGCTTGAGGATCGTCGTCGACTCGCCGCCCGGGATCACGAGCCCGTCGAGCCTCTCGAGCTGCTCGGGCAGCCGGACCTCGACGACGTCCGCGCCCGCCGCGCGGAGCATCCGCGCGTGCTCCCGAAAGGCCCCTTGCAGGGCCAGGACACCGATCAGCGCGCGGCTCTCCATGGGGTCAAGTGTAGATCGGCCCTGCGCCCGGCCCTCGCGGAGCGAGAGGCCTACCAGCCGCGGACTTCGAGGCGCTCGGCCTCTGCGAGCGAGCTCGCGGAGATGCCGACCATCGGCTCGCCGAGGCCCGCGGAGACGTCCGCGAGGATCTTCGGGTCGTTGAAGTGCGTCGTCGCCTCGACGATCGCCTTCGCGCGCCGGTCGGGGTCGCCGGACTTGAAGATCCCGGAGCCGACGAACACGCCGTCCGCGCCGAGCTGCATGCAGAGCGCTGCGTCGGCCGGCGTCGCGATTCCGCCGGCGGTGAACGTCACGACCGGCAGGCGCCCGTTGTCGGCGACCCAGCGCACGAGCTCGTACGGCGCGCGATGCTCCTTCGCGGCGGCGTAGAGCTCCTCCTCGCGCAGGCCCTGGAGCTGCCGGATCGCGCCGAACACCGCCCGCATGTGCGTGACCGCGTTGACGATGTCGCCCGTGCCCGCCTCGCCCTTCGTGCGGATCATCGCGGCACCCTCCGCGATGCGGCGGAGCGCCTCGCCGAGGTTCGTGCACCCGCACACGAACGGCACCGTGAACGCGTGCTTGTCCACGTGGTGCTCGAGGTCGGCCGGCGTGAGGACCTCGGACTCGTCGACGTAGTCGATCTCGAGCGCCTCGAGGATCTGCGCCTCGACGAAGTGGCCGATGCGGCACTTCGCCATCACGGGGATCGAGACGGCCTCCTGGATCTCGCGGATCTTCTCCGGATCCGACATGCGGGCGACCCCGCCGTCGCGCCGGATGTCGGCCGGCACGCGCTCGAGCGCCATCACCGCACAGGCGCCCGCGTCCTCCGCGATCCGCGCCTGCTCGGCGTCGACGACGTCCATGATGACGCCGCCCTTGAGCATCTCCGCGAGGCCCGTCTTGACGCGCAGCGTGCCGATCTCGGCCATGCGCGGAGTGTAGCGGCGGCCCTCTCGGCCGATGCACCGAGAGGGCCGCCGAGATCGCGCGCTACGAGGTGCTGGGCGCCTCCGGGTCGTCCGCCGCCGACGCGTCGGTCGCCGGGGGCGGAGGCGAGGTGGCGGGAGGCGTCGCGGGGGGCGTCGCCGGCGGGGTCGTCGCGGCCGGTGCGTCGCCGCTGCCGCGCATCCCCGACGTCGCATCCGAGATCTGGTCCCGGATCGACGTGAGGCTCTCGCCGGCGGCCTGCATGTTCAGCCAGGCGCCGACCACCATCACGATCGCGAACAGCAGGCCGAGCCACGACCAGAAGGTGCGGCCGACGAAGTCCCCGCCCGGCTTGTCGAGCCAGCGGATGACCGCGAAGATCAGGACGAGCAGCGAGAGGGCTGCGGTGATCATCGACGGGGTCACGCCGATCTCCAGCTCGATGTTCGCGAGCCGGACCGCCTGCCACACGAGCAGGACGATCGCGAGCAGCCCTGCGACCCAGCCCACGCCGTGCCACATCGTGATCCCGGTGTCGGCGCCGATGGCGTCCAGCTCGTCCTTGCCGGGGCCGGTGTAGTGGAACCAGCTGAAGAAGGACACGATCAGAAAGGCGATGGTCGCCCCGAGGACGATCTTCGCGCCGGTGGTGAGGTCATTCATCCTGTCCATTTTGCGCGCGTTTCCTTTCCGGAGCCGGAGGATTTCCTCGCAATCGAGCGCAGGATATGACACTGATACGCCTACTGCGGCGCGACTCCTCTCCCCGCAGGCGGGGACACCCGCCTGATCCGACGTTGCGCCGTGGAGAAGGGGGTCCGAACGGGCCCCCTTCTCCCTGCAAGGAGAAAAGCCGGCCGGGGCCGCCGCACCTCAGGGGAGGGGGCAGCGGCGGCACTCCGGCCGACGTTCGAGACGCGGATCGCTCCGCGCCTCACGGCCCACGAGAAAAGGGAGCCGCAGAGACGATTACGGCCTCCGGTGGGTGGTTCCTTCGGAAGTCGTCGAGCCAGTTGACTCTGGGAAACAGCACGCGCCTCGTACGGGAGCGATTTTTTTGTGAATCGCACTGCGAATTCAGAAGCGCGCTGCGCCGGATTTTCGTGCGCACGTCCCGGCATGCGGGTGCCGCCGACGGGCCGGGCACGGTCGGGTAGCGTCCGCCGGATGAGCGAGGAGACGCAGGAGCCGAAGGCGCCGATCGCCGACCACGAGCCGCCCGCCGGCGCGGAGACGAGCGCGACCTGGACCGGCGGCGAGACGCCCCTCGCGTACACGGCCACCGCGCGCTGGTTCGTCCTGCGCAAGAAGGACAAGCCCGCCGCCGAGATCTTCTCGGTCGCGTACGTCGCCGACACGGACGAGCCGCGGCCATTGACGTTCGTGTTCAACGGGGGGCCCGGCGCATCGTCCGCGTACCTCCATCTCGGGGCGGTCGGGCCCAAGCGCGTCGCGTTCCCCGCGGACGGATCCCTGCCCGAGATGCCGCCGAGGCTCGTCCAGAACGAGGCGTCCTGGCTCGCCTTCACCGACCTCGTCTTCGTCGACCCGGTCGGCACCGGCTTCAGCCGCGTGATCGACAGGAGCGGCAAGGAGAAGGGCGCCGAGAGCGACGGCAAGGACAAGGACGACGCCGTCGACCCCAAGGAGTTCTTCGGCCAGAAGCGCGACCTCGAGTCGCTCTGCGAGTTCATGGGACGCTGGCTGTCGGCGAGCCGCCGCTGGGGGTCGCCGGTGTTCATCGCGGGCGAGAGCTACGGCGGCTACCGCGTCGGCCGCCTCGTGCGGATGCTCCAGGAGACCGCGGGGATCGGGCTCAACGGGGCGATCCTCATCTCCCCCGCCCTCGAGATCGGGACCCTGAACCCGAGCGACTACGAGGTGCTCGGGTGGGTCGACACCCTGCCGACGATGGCGCTCGCAGCGGTGCACCACGGCCGCTCGCGCGCCTTCCCGCGCGGCGCGGCGGCGGAGGACGTGCGCCGCGAAGCCGAGGCGTTCGCGACGACCGAGCTCGCGTCGTTCCTCGTCCGCGGTGCGGCGATCGATCCGGAAGCCCGGGAGCAGGTGCTGACCCGGCTCGCCGACCTCGTCGGCCTCCCCGCCGCCCTCGTCGTGCGCGCCGAGGGGCGGATCCCGATCGCGACCTTCGCGCGCGAGCTGCTGCGCGACGAGCGCCGGGTGGTCGGCCTCTACGACAGCACGGTCACGTCGATCGACCCGTTCCCCGACCGCGACCCGTTCGCGGGCCCCGACCCGACGCTCGCGGGCATCAGCCCCGCGTACACGATGGCCGTGAACCAGGTCCTGCGCGCGGAGATCGGCGTCGAGACGGAGCGCGAGTACACGCTCCTGAGCTACGAGGTGAACGAGGCGTGGAAGGACGACGCCGCGCAGCACGCCTTCCTCCCCATCGTCGGCGCGACGGACGACTTCCGCTACGGCATGGCGCTGAACCCGCACATGAAGGCGTTCGTCACCCACGGCCGCTACGACCTCGTGACGCCGTACTACGCGAGCGACCGGCTGCGCAACCTGATGAGGCTCGATCCGCAGATGGGCGACCGCCTCACCGTGCGTCACTTCGACGGCGGGCACATGTTCTACGCGTGGGAGGAAAGCCGCCGCGCGTTCGGCGAGGCGATCGCCGCGTTCGTCGCCGACGCCGCAGCCGGGTAGGCACGGCCCCGCCCGGGTCGCGATCTGGACATGGCCTCGAGCGGAGGTTATGTTCGTGTAGCGCCCAAAAGTCCGAAGAGCGGACAGGCGCCATGCGCCAGTGTCGACAAAGCCCACCCATTCGACCGAGGACGTCGACCGGCGGTACGTCTTCCACCCCTTCACCGATCCGCGGCGGCACGAGCGCGACGGCGGGCTGATGATCGTCCAAGGCGCCGGCTCGACGCTGTGGGACTCACGCGGCCAGGCGTACCTCGACGCGATGGCCGGCCTGTGGTGCGTGAACGTCGGGTACGGGCGCTCGGAGATGGCCGAGGCGATCGCGCGCCAGATCGAGCGCCTCTCCTACTACCACGGGTTCTCGTCGATGGCGACGGAGGCTCCGGCGCTCCTCGCCGAGCGCGTGCTCGCCTCGACGCCCGTGCCGATGGCGAAGATCTTCTTCGGCTCGAGCGGGTCCGACGCGAACGACACGCACGCGAAGCTCGTCTGGTTCTACAACAACGCGCTCGGGCGCCCGGAGAAGAAGAAGATCGTCTCGCGGGAGCGGGGCTACCACGGCGTGACCGTCCTCTCCGCCGGGCTGACCGGCCTCGCCAACCTCCACGAGGGCTTCGACCTCCCGCTGCCGATGATCCGGCACGTCCGGGCGCCCCACCGCCTCTGGGAGGCCGCGGAGGGCATGACCGACGACGAGTTCGTCCGGGTCCTCGCCGACGACCTCGAGCAGCTGATTCTCCGCGAGGGCCCCGAGACGGTCGCCGCGTTCATCGCCGAGCCGCTCCAGGCCGCCGGCGGCGTGCTCGTCCCGCCGCCCGGCTACTTCCCCGCGATCCAGGAGGTGCTGCGCCGCCACGACGTGCTCCTGATCGCAGACGAGGTCGTGTGCGGGTTCGGCCGGCTCGGGTGCTGGTTCGGGAGCGAGCTGTTCGGGATGGAGCCCGACCTGATCACGGTCGCGAAGGGCCTGACCTCCGCGTACGTCCCCCTCTCCGGCTCGATCGTCTCGGAGCGCGTGTGGAGCGTGATCGCGGACGCCTCGCCCGGGGTCTTCGGGCACGGCTACACGTACACCGCGCACCCCGTCGCGGCGGCCGCGGCGATGGAGAACCTCGACATCATCGAGCGCGACGGACTCGTCGCCCAGGCGGCGGCGCGCGGAGCGAGGCTCCACGAGCGTCTCCACGAGGCGTTCGACGACCACCCGCTCGTCGGCGAGGTGCGCGGGATCGGGTTGATCGGCGCCGTCGAGTTCGTCGCGTCCCGCTCCCCCGCGCGGCCGTTCGACCGCTCCCTCCGGGTCGGCCCGCGGATCACCAGACGCTGCCTCGAGCGCGGGGTGATCACGCGTGCCCTGCCGGACGCGGACACGATCGCGTTCTCCCCGCCCTTCGTGGTCACGGAGGACGAGCTCGACGAGATGGTCTCGACGGCACGCGCGGCCGCGGACGACGTCGCGGCAGAGCTGCGGGCCGGGTGACAACATC
>DASSJV010000106.1:0-5240 GCA_035691005.1 Gaiella sp.
ACCGTTGCGCCCGGCAAAGCCGGGCGCAACGGCACATCCCTGAAGCGGACTGCCGGCTCGGCCGGCGTCCGGGTTCTCACGCCGCGGGCGTGATGTTCTGGTTCACTCGGAAGACGTTCTCCGGGTCGTACTCGGCCTTGACCTGCTGGAGCCGCGGGTAGTTCGCGCCGTACGTCGCCTTCACGCGGTTGTCGCCCTCGTCGTCCATCATGAAGTTGACGTAGCCCGCGCCCGCCGCGTACGGCCGGAGCGCCTCGTTGTAGCCGCGCGTCCAGTCGCGCACGGCATCCGCCTTGGCGGGATCGGGGTCGCAGCCGATGAAGACCTGCGACCAGGTCGCGTCCCGGTAGGCCCACGCCGTGTCCGCTTCCCCGACGTCGCGCACGGCGCCGTCGATCGGGTAGAGGTGCGAGCCGGCCTTGAAGCCCGGCATCCGCTGGTTCCACTCGCGGTTCAGGACGACGGCCTCGTCCGGGATCTCACGGACGAAGTCGCCGCGCCAGTACCACTGGTCGCCCGGGCCATAGAGGCCGTCGAATGCGCCGTTGAGCGCCGCGATCGGCATCCGCTGCACGCCGTGCAGGAGCGGCTCGACCGCCGAGAGGAGCGGTGCCATGGCGGCTTCCGCCTCCTCGTCCGACGCGTCGATGCACCAGACCACGCCGCACACCTGGCGCAGATGGAGCTCCACCGGGAACGCCTCCGCGACCGGCGGGATCGTGTGGAAGTTGAAGAAGCCCATCACGTTGCGCGGAGCGGACGGCAGCCACTCGCGGTAGATCTTGAGCAGCTCGTCGGCGTCCTCGATCGCCCAGAAGGTCGGCCCCCCGACGATCGTCTCGAGCGGATGGGCGCGGAACGTGAACTCGGTGGCGATGCCGAAGTTGCCGCCGCCGCCTCGGATCCCCCAGAAGAGATCCGGATGCTCGTCCGCGCTCGCCGTGACCTGCGACCCGTCCGCGAGGACGAGCTCCGCCGAAAGCAGGTTGTCGATCGTCAGCCCGTGCCGGCGGGCGAGGTACCCGTGTCCTCCGCCGAGGGTCAGCCCGGCCACGCCGGTCGACGAGATGATCCCCGTCGGCACCGCGAGGCTGTGGGGGCCGGTCGCGGCGTCGACCTCGCCCCAGACGGCGCCACCGCCGACGCGCACGGTCCGTGCGGCCGGGTCGACGGAGATCGCCTTCATCGGCGACAGGTCGATCACGAGGCCGTCGTCGACGCTGCCGAGGCCGGCGCCGTTGTGGGCGCCGCCGCGCACGGCGATGCGCAGGTCGTGGTCGCGCGCGAACCGGATCGCGGCGGCGACGTCGTCCGCCGTCTCGCAGCGGGCGATCAGCGCCGGCCGCTTGTCGATCATCGCGTTGAACAGCGCGCGCGCCTCCTCGTAGCGCGGGTCGTCCGGGCCGATCAGCCGGTCGCCGAACGCTGGTAGCTCCGTGCGGGCGCTCTCGAGCGCGGGAACGGTCGTGCTCATGCGTCCTCCTCCTGTTCGTCTCTCACTCGGTCGGTCGAGCGTAGGAGGTCGTGCCTTGCCTGTCATGACCGAGCCTGACTCACTTCTCCGGCGCGCGGCGGATGCGCAATGATCAAGATTGATCAGATGCCCGCCGGCGCCTCCTTGCCGGGCTCGCTCCGCTTCTCGCCTGCGTTCGGCTTCGCCGGACGCGCGCAGGAGCGTGCGGCCCTTCGCGCCCTCGTCCCGCGTACCGCGGGGGAGGGCCGGCGCGCGGCGTTCGTCGCGGGCGAGCCCGGCTCCGGCAAGAGCCGGCTCGTGCGGGAGCTCGCCCGGGACGCAGCGGAGGAGGGCGCCACCGTCCTCTACGGCGACTGCGACGGGGTCGTCGGCTTCCCCTACGGCCCGTTCGCGACTGCGCTCGAGCATCTCGTCCGGACGGCGGAGCCGGACGTCCTGCGCAGGCACCTCGGCCCCGCCGGGGGCGAGCTCGTCCGGTTGCTCCCCGACCTCGAGTCGCGGCTCGGCGAGCTCCCAGCCTCGATCGGTGCGGACGCGGACGCCGACACGGGGCGGCACCGGCTCCACAGCGCGGTGACCGACCTGCTCGTCGGGCTCAGCAGCGAGGCGCCGCTCCTGCTCGTCCTCGAGGACGTGCACTGGGCGGATGTCGCGACGCTCCAGCTGATGCGGCATCTCGTCCGCTCGGGCGCGGATGCGCGGATGCTGCTCGTGGCGACGTTCCGCGACTCGGAGGCGGACGTCCGCGCGGAGCTCTCCGAGATGCTCGTCGACGTCTACCGCACGGAGGGCGTGGTCCGCATCCGCCTCGAGGGCCTCTCGCGCGGCGAGATCCGCGAGTTCGTCCGACTCGCGACGGGCTCCGAGGCGACGCCCGAGCTGGCGGGCGCAATCGAGCACCTCACGGGGGGCAACGCATTCCTCGTCACCGAGCTCTGGCGCGAGCTGGTGGGAGCCGGCGCGGTCGAGGTGGGGCCGCACGGGGCGAGCCTCGCCCGCCCGACGGAGGAGCTCGGCGTCCCCACGACGGTGCGCGAGGTCGTCGACCAGCGTCTCTCTCGCCTCGCGCCGCCGACGATCGAGGTGCTCGAGCTCGCCGCGGTGATGGGCGCGGACTTCGAGCTCGACACCGTGCGGCGCGCCGCGACGGTCGGCGAGGAGGAGCTCGTCGACGCGCTCGAGGAGGCCGTGCGCAGCGGGCTCCTCGTCGAGGAGCCGGGGCGCGGCCTCTCCTACCGCTTTGCACACGAGCTCGTCCGCCGCGCGGTGGACGACCGCGCGTCGGCCGCCCGGCGCGCCGAGCTGCACCTGCGCGTCGCGGAGGCGCTCGAGCACGGGCACGCGGGCGGCGACAGCCGGGCGGTGCTCTCCGCGCTGGCGCACCACTTCGCCGCGGCGGCACCCGTCGGCGGGATCGAGCGCGCGGTCTCGTACAACCTCCTCGCTGCCGAGTCGGCAATCGCGGCGCTCGCATACGACGAGGCGGAGGAACGGCTCC
The DNA here is from genome assembly GCA_035691005.1 of Gaiella sp. Classification (GTDB taxonomy): domain Bacteria; phylum Actinomycetota; class Thermoleophilia; order Gaiellales; family Gaiellaceae; genus Gaiella. The sequence goes on from DASSJV010000106.1 coordinate 2,973, forward strand.
AGGTCGCCCTCGACCTCGGCGTGCGCGACCCGCACGAACGAGGCGCGGTGATGCTCCAGCTCGGCGACGTCTGCCATCGCGCGGGGCACGCCGACGCCGCGCTCGACGCGTTCGCCCGGACGGCCGAGCTCGCGCGCTCCCTCGGCGACGCGGCGCTGCTCGCCCGCGCTGCGATCGGCTTCGAGGAGGCGTGCTGGCGTCCGGCGATCCACGACGGCGACTCGATCGAGGTGCTGGAGGAAGCGGTCGCGGCGCTGCCGACCGACGATTCGGAGCTCCGCGCCCGGGCGCTCGGCGGGCTCGCGCGGGCGCTCGACTTCCGCGGCGAGTCCGCGCGGGCCGCGATCGCCCGGGACGACGCGATCGCGATGTCGCGCAGGCGCGGCGACCGGCGGACGCTCGGGAGCCTGCTCGCGATGGCCTACTGGGCGCGCGGCTCGAGCACGAACGAGGAGGTCAACCGCATGCTGCTCGAGGCTCGCGCGATCGGCCACGAGCTCGACGACGACCTCGTCTCGGGCGAGGCGGTCGCGTGGCTCGTGCCGTCGTCCGTCGTCCTGTGCGACCACCATGCGGCCCGCGACGCGCTCGTGGAGCTCTTCGCGATCGCCCAACGCGTCAGCCAGCCGTTCCACTTCCACGTCGCGGAGCACTATGCGAGCGCGCTGGCCCTCAGCGACGGCCGTCTCGCCGAGTCGGAGGCGGCGGCTGAGCGGTCGCGCGAGTGGGGACGGCTCCTGACCGGCCGGGACGCCTCGGGGACGTTCGGGATCCAGATGTTCGGCATCCGTCGCGAGCAGGGCCGGCTTCACGAGCTGGCGCCGGTCGTGCGGCTCCTCGACGCGCAGGCGCACGCCGGCGCGTGGCGGCCGGGGCTCGCCGCGGTGCTCGCGGAGCTCGGCATGGAGGTCGAGGCGAGGCGCGAGCTCGACGCGATTCTCGCCGAAGGACTCGGTGCGCTGCGTCCCTCGCTGTGGCTCGGGTCGCTCGTCTACCTCGCGGACGCCTGTGCGGCGCTCGGCGACGAGACGTGCGCGCGGGTCGTGTACCCGGAGCTCGCCGCCTACGCTGGGTCGAACGTGATGATCGGGCATCTCGTCGCCTGCTACGGCGCGATGGACCGCTACCTCGGCTCGGCAGCGGCGGTGCTCGGCGAATGGGAGCTCGCCGAAGAGCATTTCCAGGCCGCGCTCGCGCTCAACACGAGGCTCGGCGCGCGCACGTGGCTCGCCCACACCGCGTACGCGTACGCGCGGATGCTCCTCGCCCGCGGCGGTCCGGACGACCGCGCGCATGCGCGCGCCCAGCTCGGCGTGGCGATCGGGCTCGCGCAGGCGATCGGCATGCCGGCGCTGCTGCGCCGCGCGACAGAGCTCGGCACGGGCGCCGAGCCCGCCGCTCCGGCGCTTCCCGACGGGCTGAGCGCGCGCGAGCTCGAGATCCTCGTCGAGCTGGCCCGCGGCCGCTCGAACCGGGAGATCGGGCGGCGGCTCCACATCAGCGAGCACACCGCCGCGAACCACGTCCGCTCGATCCTCCGCAAGACGGGCTGCGCGAATCGGACGGAGGCCGCGGGCTATGCTCTTCGGCGAGGGCTCGTCCCGACGGAGGTCTCCCCCTAGGAGGGAAGCGCCATGCCCCTGTACGTCATCGAGCGCAAGTTCGCCGACCGTCTCGAGCTGACGGGTGACGACGTTCGCGCGATCGACGCGATCAACGGGGAAGCGGGCGTCGACTGGCTCTTCTCGTTCATCTCGGCGGACAAGCTGCGGACGTACTGCCTGTACGAGGCGCCCTCGCCGGACGCGATCTTCGAGGCCGCCCGGCGGAACGACATCCCGGCGGACAAGATCGTCGAGGTGAGCCGGTTCGTGCCCGCCGAGATGCGCTGAGCGCGCAGGGCCGGCCCTACACTGCGCGGCGGTGCCCTGGGACGTCCTCACCGACGAGCAGCGCGAGCTCCGCAACCTCGTGCGCACGCTGGCGCGCGAGCGGATCGCGCCGCGGGCGGCGGAGATCGACGCGTCGCACGAGTTTCCCTGGGACGTCGTCGAGCTCTTCCGTGAGCAGGGGATCTTCGGGCTCCTCTTCGACGAGGAGGCCGGGGGCACGGGGACGGGGACGCTTCTCGCGCTCGTCGCGATCGAGGAGGTCTCGAAGGTCTGCGCGACGAGCGGGCTGATCCTCGCGGTGCAGGAGCTCGGCTCGCTCGGGCTCAAGCTCGAGGGGACGGAGGAGCAGCGCGCGGCGTGGCTGCCGCGGCTCGCG
>DASSJV010000107.1:0-16071 GCA_035691005.1 Gaiella sp.
GTTCCGCGGCGATCGGGTCGGCGCCCTCGCCGTCTCGCTCCTCGCGCACGCGCTCGAGCGGTTCGCGATCGAGGCGGGCTGCACCGTGCACGTCGAGTCGACCGGCGCCGACGACCACCACGTCGCCGAGGCGGCGTTCAAAGCGCTGGGCCAGGCGCTCCGCCAGGCCGTCGCGCCGGGCGGTTCGGGAATTCGCTCGACGAAGGGTGCCGCGTGAAGGTCGTGCTCGCCGACTACGGCGGCGGGAACCTCCGCTCGCTCTCGTCCGCGCTCGTCCGTGCGGGTGCCGAGCCCGTCGTGACGACGGATCCGGCACTCGTCGAGGACGCGCCGCTCGCGCTCATCGCGGGGGTCGGCCACGTGGGCAGCGCGGCCGCCGGGCTCCGCCGCGTGGGGCTGGACGAGGCCCTCCGTGCGCGGATCGCGGCCGGGCGGCCGGTCGCGGGGATCTGCGTCGGGATGCAGCTCTTCTTCGGCGCGAGCGAGGAGGGGGGAAGCGGCCTGGCGTTGCTCGACGGAACGGTCCCGCGGCTCCGCGCGCGGGTCGTGCCGCACATGGGCTGGAACACGCTCGAGCCGACCCGGCCGAGTTCGCTCCTCGCGGGCGTCGAGGGTACGGACGTCTACTTCGCCCACAGCTTCGCGGTCGAGCCCGCAGAGGTGGAGGTCACCGCCGCGACGGTCGACCACGACGGCCCCGTGGTGGCAGCGGTGGAGCAGGGCCAGCTCGCGGGCGTGCAGTTCCACCCCGAGCGGAGCGGCGCCGCAGGCGCCCGCGTGCTCGAGAACCTGCTGCGATGGTCAAGAAGCGCGTGATCCCGTGCCTCGACGTCGCGCGGGGCCGCGTCGTGAAGGGCGTCAACTTCCGCGACCTGCGCGAGATGGGCGACCCGGTCGAGCTCGCGCGCCGCTACTCGGAGCTCGGCGCGGACGAGCTCGTCTTCCTCGACATCACCGCGACGCTCGAAGGGCGCGGCCCGATCCTCGACGTGATCGGACGTGCGGCGGACGAGCTAACGATCCCGTTCACCGCGGGCGGCGGCGTCACGGGCGTCCAGGACGCGCGCGACCTGCTCCTCGCCGGCGCGGACAAGGTCGCCGTCAACCGGGCAGCGTTCGACGAGCCCGAGATCCTCGCCGCGCTCGCGGCGGAGTTCGGCGCGCAGGCGGTCGTCTGCGCGATCGACGCGCGCGGCGGCGAGGTGGTCACGCACGCCGGACGCGAGCCGCGCGGGCGCGACGCCGTCGACTGGGCGCGCGAGGCGGTGGAGCGCGGCGCGGGCGAGATCCTCCTCACCTCGATCGACGCCGACGGGACCCGAGCCGGGTACGACCTCGAGCTGACCCGCGCCGTGGCCGACGCCGTCGAGGTGCCGGTGATCGCGTCGGGCGGCGCGGGCGAGACCGCGCACCTGGCCGAGGCGTTCGCGGTCGGCGCAGAGGCGGCGCTCGTCGCCTCGATCGTCCACGAGCGGCCCGAGCGGCTGCCGGAGCTGAAGGCCGAGCTGGAGGAGGCGGGATGGCCGATGCGGCGCTGACCCCGGTGATCGTCCAGGACGCGGCGACGAACCGCGTTCTGATGCTCGCGTACGCGAACGACGACGCCGTGCGCCGGACGCGCGACACGGGCGAGGCGTGGTTCTGGAGCCGCTCCCGCGAGGAGCTCTGGCACAAGGGCGCGACCTCGGGGAACACGCTGGCGGTCGAGGAGATCCGCGACGACTGCGACGGCGACGCGCTCCTCTACCGCGTTCACCCGAACGGGCCCGCGTGCCACACCGGCGCCGAGTCGTGCTTCGCGCCGTGGCTGTGGCGGGTCGTCGCGGAGCGCGCGGCGACGCGGCCGCAAGGTTCCTACGTCGCGGGTCTGCTCGCCGAGGGCCCCGCCGGGGCGGCGCGCAAGGTGGGGGAGGAAGGCGTCGAGGCGGCGCTCGCCGCGGTCGGCGAGTCGGACGAGCGGCTCGTCGAGGAGCTCGCCGACCTGTGGTTCCACTCGTACGTGCTGCTCGCCTCGCGCGGCCTGCAGCCGTCCGCGGTCGAGGACGAGCTTCGCCGACGGCACTCGGGCCCCCGGTAGCTCCGGCAGAGGCGCCCACGCGACGGTCGCGCCCCGCGACCTAGGCTCAGCGCGTGTTGCGTGGCAGCGGGGATTGGTGGATCCGCGACACGACGCGTGGGCTCGGGTTACGCGGCCCGTCGTTGATCACCCACCTGATCGAGGAGCACGGCTTCCTCGAGGGCTTCGAGTCCCCCTACGGGGTTGACCCGGCTGCGCTCGCCGAGATGCTGGAACTCGGCCCCGTTCGCCACACCGTGAACGCCGCGACAAGACGTTCCGTGCTCCCGCTGGGTCCTGCCGGACCAGGACGCTTGACCCCTGCTTCCCTGGAAGCGGATACTCGCTGCTCCGACGGCGAAGGAGGCGGCTGTGGCGTTCGAGGAGCTGACGACGAAGCACGCGCAGGTGTGGAGCTCGGCGCCGTTCGAGCGGATTGCCGAGGTGATCACGGAGATGCACATCGCCCTGGTCGAGCGGCTTGCGCCGCAGCCGGGCGAGCGCTGGCTCGACCTCGGCTGCGGCACCGGCGACGTCGCCTTCCACGCCGCGCAGGCCGGGGCGATCGTGACTGGGTCGGACCTCTCGCCCGCGTTGATCGAGACCGCGCAGCGGCGGGCCGGCGAGCTCGGGCTCGACCTCACGCTCGAGGTCGCGGACGCGCAAGCCCTCCACTACGGGGACGCGTCGTTCGACGTCGTCTCGTCGTCGGTCGGCGTGATCTTCGCCCCGGATCACGCTCGCATCGCGTCAGAGGTCGCCCGCGTGTGCCGGCCCGGCGGGCGGATGGGGATCACCGCCTGGCGTCGGGACAGCGGCGTCGGGGACATCTTCGAGGGCATGTCGAAGTTCATGGCGCCGCCGCCGGAAGGCGTGGGCTCGCCGTTCCAGTGGGGCCAGGAGTCGTACGTCGAGGAGATGCTCGGCGACGCGTTCGAGCTTTCGTTCGAGGAGCTCGACACGCGGCACGACGACGACGACCCGGCGGCGATGTGGGAGCTCTTCCGCTCGAGCTACGGGCCGTCGCACGTACTGTGGAACTCGCTCGACGACGACCGTCGCGCAGAGCTAGACGAGACGATGACGGCGGTCTTCGAAAAGCACCGCGACGGCGACGGGATCAGCATGGAGCGTCGCTACATCCTCGTCACGGGCGTGCGGAAGGTCTAGGGCGCGGCGTACGGGCAGCCGCACCGCGGAAGCGTCGCCCGCGGCCTAGAGTGCCGCACATGACCCGCCTCCATTCCTGGCGAGCGACCGTTCTCCGTCAGAACGGCTGAGCCGCCGCTTCCCCTCGAAAGCGTCCTGGGAAGCGGCGGGAGCGCGACGCGCGCACCGGGCCTCGCGCCCGCGTGACGGCGCGCCCCCTCCTGTACGAACGGGAAGGAGGTGTGTGCGATGGCCATGCCGCATCGCACGTTCGCGGAGGTGGCGAAGCGCCGCCTCGTCGGGAAGGAGGGGAGCGAGCGCGTGGCGATGATCCGCGCGCTTCTCGGCGAGCTTCCCGGGTACCGGAACGGGCCGTACGCCGACCTGCGGAAATGGCTCGAGGGCGAGCTCGAGCGCACCCGCGTGCGCGCGAAGGTCGTCCATCGCGACTCGCTGCAGGTGCGGCGCGAGGGGGCCGCGCAGGTCGCATTCGTCGGGCCGCCGAACGCGGGAAAGTCGTCGCTCCTGCAGGCGCTGTCGGACATCCAGATCAAGACCGGCGACTACGCGTTCACGACGCTCCGACCCGTCCCCGCCCTCACGCGGATCGGCGGCGTGCTCGTCCAGCTCGTGGAGATCCCCGGGCTGATCGAGGGAGCGCACGAGGACAGGGGCGGCGGCCGGGCGCTCCTCGGGGTCCTCCGGAACGCCGACGCGATCGTCTACTGCCGCGCGGCCGGCGAGCCGCCCGCGGCGCTCTACGTCGTCCTCCGCGAGGTCGCCGCGGCCGGGATTGAAAAGCCGGCGATCCTCGCCCTGACGAAGGCCGACGAGCTGTCGGACGCTGATCTCCGAGACAGCCAACCGACCGAGGCTTTCGAGGCGGTCGTCGCGGTGTCCGTGCTCGACGACGAGAGCCTCGACCGGCTGCGCGCGGCGATCTGGGGCCTGACGGATCTGATCCGGGTCCGCCCGCGGCGCGACGGCCGGGTGGACGAGGAGCCGTTCGCGCTGCCTGTCGGCGCCACGGTCGCCGAGTTCGCCGAGCGGATCCACCACGACGTGGGTCGTGCCTGCACGGGCGGCCGCGTGTGGGGCCCGTCGGCGCGCTTCGACGGCCAGCGCGTCGGCCGAGGGCACGTCCTCGCCGACGGCGACCTCGTGGAGGTACTCGTGCGGTGAGCCGTGACGTGGCCCCAACGTCCCCGGAGACATGGCTCCAACGTCCCCCAGGGGCACCCCGGGTGTCCCTGAGGTCACGGTATCGGTCGATCGACGGCGCACGTGTGCCTCCTTCGTGTCGACTTCGTGCCGATCGGTGGTGTTGCGGGCCACGCTGCCGGCGCGCGTTCCCGCTGCCGGGCTCACCCGAGCGCGCCGATGGCCCCGCCGATTATCGTCGCGTCCATCGTCGTCGCGGCCGGCATCTCGACCGACGAGCTCCGGGAGCGAGGGGAGCGCCTGCGCGCGCTGGTCGCGGATCACGACCCCTCCGGCTTCGTCGTGTTCGACCAGAGCTACGTCCAGTACCTGACGCGGTTCTCGTTCCTCGCCACCGAGCGTCCGGTCGCCTACCTCGAGAGCGCCGGTGGCGAGACCGCGGCGTTCGTGCCCGAGTTCGACGTCGCGCGCGTCGAGGAAGAAGCCGCGTTCTCGCGGGTCGCCTCCTACCCCGAGTACCCGGGGGAGGAGCACCCGATGCGGATCCTCGCGCGCGTGCTGGCAGAGATGGGTATCACCGGCACGATCGCCGCCGACCACGACGGCTATCCCGGCATCCTCGGATACTCCGGCCCCGCGCTGTCGGCCGTCACCGGCGCCACCATCGTCCCGCTGGCGGGGGCGCTCGAGCAGCTGATGAGGCGCAAGAGCGAGACCGAGCTCGAGCTGATCCGCGAGAGTGGGCGCTGGTGCGCACACGCCCACCGTCTCCTCCAGACGTACACGCGACCCGGCGTGACCGAGGCGCAGGCGGGGCTCCGCGCCGGCTACGAGGCGAGCCTCGCCATGCTCGACGCGCTCGGCCCCGACTACGACGGCCAGCTCTCCTCGACGGACGGCGCGAGCGCGGGCTATCGCGGCCAGATCGGCGTGCGGAGCGCGTGGGCGCATGCGGTCTCGCACAACATCGAGTTCACGGCGGGCGACCTGCTCGTCACGGAGACGAGCGCGCCGGTCTGGGGATACAACGCCGAGCTCGAGCGCGCAATGGTCGTCGGCCCCCCGACGGACGAGATGCGCCGGCACTTCGAGCACATGCGGGCGGCCCAGCAGGTGGCCTTCGACGTAGTGCGGCCCGGCGTGACGTGCGCGGCGGTCGACCGGGCCGTGCTCTCGTACTTCGAGGAGCAGGGCATCCTCGACACCTGGAGCCAGCACACGGGCCACGCAATCGGGCTGCGCAACCATGAGGCGCCCTTCCTCGACGTCGGGGACGAGACCGTGATCGAGCCCGGGATGGTCTTCACGATCGAGCCGGGCGTCTACGTCGCGGGGCTCGGCGGCTTCCGCCACTCCGACACCGTCGCCGTCACCCCGGACGGGATCGAGCTCCTGACCGACTACCCGAGCGACATCGAAAGCCTCACGCTCCCGGTCTGAGCTGCGGCTCGGCCGCCGCCGCTGCTCACACGTCCCATTCGCCGGCGAGCAAACGAGGAAGCACGTCGTCGAAGAGCCGCAGCGTCATGCCCCAGAGGACGTGGCCCTCGACGTCGATCCCGTCCACGAGCAGCGGTTCCCGGAAGCGGATCGACGTGAAGGGCAGCGTCGCGCGCGAGGTCGGGTCGGCGAGGACGCGAACACGCGGCGTCAGCACGCCGACGACCTCCGTCTCCTGCAGCCGCCAGGTCGTGTCGGGCGAGATGCGGCCGAGGAACGGATGCACGCGCCAGCCGGTGGAGCGGGTCTCGAACGGCCGCAGCGCGGCGAGCACGACGACATCCGCCGGCCCGAGCCCGATCTCCTCCTCTGCCTCGCGCAGCGCGGTGGCCAGCAGGTCGGCGTCCCCTGGTTCCGGTTTGCCACCCGGGAGCCCGAGCTGCCCGCCGTGGAGTCCGCCGTCGTCCGCGCGCACGACGATGGCGACGCGCAGCTCGCCGTCCGCATCGCGGAAGACCGGGACCAGGACGGCGGCATCCCGCAGCCCCGGGCTCCCGCCCGGAGAGGCCCTACCCTCCATTCGCCCCGCGGAGGAACGTCCGCAGCGTCGTGTTGAACTCCGCCGGGGCCTCGACGTTGCACTGGTGTCCCACCCCCGGGAGGGCGACGAGCACCGCGCCGGGAATCGCCTCGTGGATCGCCTGCGCGACCGGCTCCGGCGCGCGGACGTCCTCAGTGCCGTAGATCACCAGCGTCGGCGTTCTCACGCGGTCGAGCGCCTCGCGGAGATCGCATTCCGCCATCGCGCGAAGCATCGTGCGCGCACCCTCGGTGCGCACGTCCATCAGCATCGCGCTCGTCCGCGCGACGACCTGCGGATCGACGTCGGGGCCGAACAGCGTCTCGAGGAAGTCCTCCGCGAGGGCCGCAGGTCCGCGGTCGAGCGCACGGAGTCCGCTCTCGAGGCGCTCGGCGACCGTCTCGGGCGACAGCGATCCCGCCCAGCCGGCGTACGGCGAGGCCAGGACGAGCGTCCGGGGCAGCGACGGAGAGTGCCGAGCGAGCGCGAGGGCGAGGGTCGCGCCGAACGAGAGCCCGACGACGTGGGGACGGCCGAGCCCAACGGCGTCGACGAACGCGGTGAGCAACGCCGCGTATTCGTCCATCCGGAACCACGCGGGTGGATCGTCCGACCCGCCGCAACCGGGCGCATCCCAGGCGACGAGCGTCAGCTCGTCGGCGAGCGCTAGCTGCGCCTCCCACTCGCGGTGGTCGGCGAGACCGCCGTGGAGCAAGAGGGCGAGAGGGCCGTCGCCGACGCGGCTGTAGGCGATTCGCAGCCCGTCGACGGTGACCGACTCGCGCGAGGTCATGTCTCGAGGTCGAGCAGGTCCTCGATCGTCTCGCGCCGGCGGACGAGGCGTGCTTCGCCGTCGCGGACGAGGACCGCCGCCGGCCGGCCGACGCCGTTGTAGTTCGACGCCATCGCGAGGGTGTAGGCACCGGTGGCCGGCACGGCGAGCAGGTCGCCGCGCCGGGGGTACGGCAGCGTGACGTCGTCGATCAGGACGTCACCCGATTCGCAGTGCATCCCGGCGACGCTGACCACCTCGTCCACCGCCTCGTCCGCCCGGGCCGCCGAGAGCGCCGTGTAGCGGGCGTCGTAGAGCTGCGGGCGCGGGTTGTCGGACATGCCGCCGTCGACCGCGACCCATGTGCGTCCGGGCAGCCGCTTGACGCTGCCGACCCGGTACAGCGTCACACCGGCCCGGCCTATGAGGCAGCGCCCAGGCTCGAGCCAGATCTCCGGCTGCGGCAGGCCCGCCTCGACGAACGCGAGCCGCGCGGTGCTCGCCGCGCTCGCCGCGAGCACGCGCGCCTCGGGAACCTCGTCCGCGGGGTGGTGACGGATCCCGAAGCCGCCGCCGAGATCGGCCACCCGCGCGGTCCAGCCGAGCTCGTCCCGGCACCCCGCGGCGAAGGACGCGAGCCGTGCGATCGTCTCGGCCTGCGCGTCGAAGTCCGCGAGCTGCGAGCCGACGTGGACGTGGACGCCGATCATCTCGAGACCGAGCTCGAGCGCCTCCGCGACGGCCGCCCGCGCGAGGTCGGGCGGCAGTCCGAACTTCGAGCCGTGATGTCCGGTGCGGATCGCCTCGTGCGTGTCCGCGTCGACGCCGAGCGTCACCCGGACGAGCGCCTGCCGGACGCCTGCCTCGGCCGCGAGCCCGACTTCGTCGGGCGCGTCGAGCACGACGGGCGCGCCCACGCGCGCAGCGGCCGCGAGGAAGGCGGCGTCCTTGTTGTTCCCGTGGACCACGAGCTCGCCGCCGTCGAGCCCCGCCGCGGCCGCGAAGGCGAGCTCGCCCGCCGAGGCGACGTCCGCGCCGACTCCCTCGTCGCGCAGCACGCGCAGGAGCGCGACGTTCGGCAGCGCCTTCGTCCCGAAGAACACGCGTCCGTCGCCGACCGCGTCTCGGAGCGCACGTGCCGTCGCCCGGATCGTGTCTTCGCAGAGGACGACGAGCGGGGTGCCGTACTCCTCCGCGAGCGCGTCCGCGGTGAGGCCGCCGAGCGTCAGCCGCGCCCCGTCGAGCGCGCCGGAGTCGGGGAAGAGCGTCAGCACGCACCGATCGTGCCTGTTAGCATTGGACACGTGGAGCAGCTTCTCACGTAGCCCAGGGAGGAAACGCGGCGGATGCCGCGCCCACTCCCCTTGAGCCTCTCGTCCGAGAGGCTTTTTCGTATCCGGGAGAGAATCGAGAGCAGTGGAGCGGGCAGAGCACGAGCGATACGACCCGACGGCGGTCGAGGAGCGGTGGCAGGCGATCTGGGCGGCCGAGGAGACCTTCACGGTCCCGAACCCCGATCCGTCCGCCGCGGGCGACACGCCCTCGACGTACGTGCTCGAGATGCTCCCGTACCCCTCGGGCGAGCTCCACATGGGGCACGTCTTCAACTACACGATGGGCGACGTCCTCACGCACATCCGGCGCCGCCAGGGCATGACCGTTCTGCGGCCGATGGGCTACGACGCGTTCGGCCTGCCCGCGGAGAACGCCGCGATCCGCGAGGGCGGGCACCCGCGCGAGATCACGAACCGCAACATCGCATCGATCCGGCGGCAGATGAAGCGGATGGGCTGGGCGATCGACTGGTCGCGTGAGGTCTCGACCGCCGAGCCGGAGTACTACCGCTGGACGCAATGGCTGTTCCTGCGCTTCTTCGAGAAGGGTCTGGCGTACCGCCGCGAGGCGCCGGTGAAGTGGTGCCCGAAGGACCAGACCGTGCTCGCAAACGAGCAGGTGATCGACGGGCGCTGCGAGCGCTGCGGCACCGAGGTCGAGTCACGCAACCTCACGCAGTGGTTCTTCAAGATCACCGAGTACGCCGACGCGCTGCTCGACGAGACGGCGCTGCTCGAGTCGTGGCCCGAGAAGGTGCTGACGATGCAGCGGAACTGGATCGGCCGCTCCGAGGGCGCGCGGGTCGTCTTCAGCGTGCAGGGCCGCGGCGAGGAGCTGCCCGTCTTCACGACGCGCCCGGACACGCTGTTCGGCGCAACCTTCTTCGTCCTCGCGCCCGAGCACTCGCTGGCGACTGAGCTGACGGCCGGGACGGAGCACGAGGACGAGGTGGCCTCGTACATCCGCCACACCGCGGCGCGCTCGGCCGTCGAGCGAGAGACGAAGGAGAAGGACGGCGTCTTCACCGGGCGCTACGCGATCAACCCTGTGAACGGCGAGCCGATCCCGATCTGGGTCGCCGACTACGTGCTGATGGAGTACGGCACGGGTGCGATCATGGCCGTCCCCGCCCACGACGAGCGCGATCACGCCTTCGCCGAGCGCTACGGGCTGGACGTCCGCCAGGTCGTCGCCCCCGCGGACGGTGCCGGGCCCGAAAACGGCGCCTTCGTCGCGCACACCGAGAACGAGGTGCTCGTCAACTCCGGCGAGTTCACCGGGCTTGCCGCCCCGGAGGGGAAGCGCGCGATCACGGCGTGGCTGGCGGAGCGCGAGCTCGGCGAGGCGACGATCGGCTACCGGCTGCGCGACTGGCTGCTGTCGCGGCAGCGCTACTGGGGATGCCCGATCCCCGTCGTCCACTGCGACGCGTGCGGGATCGTGACCGTTCCCGACGACCAGCTGCCCGTACTGCTGCCGGACGTCGAGGACTACACCCCGAAGGGGCGGAGCCCGCTCGCCGCGGCCGAGGACTGGGTTGCGACGACGTGCCCGAGCTGCAGCGGCCCCGCGCGGCGCGAGACCGACACGATGGACACGTTCGTCGATTCCTCCTGGTACTTCCTGCGCTACGCCGACGCGCGGAACGACGACGCCGCCTGGGACCCGCAGATCGTCGACTACTGGCTGCCGGTCAAGCAGTACATCGGCGGCATCGAGCATGCCGTGCTGCACCTGCTGTACGCGCGGTTCTTCACGAAGGTGCTCAACGACATGGAGCTGCTCGGCTTCCGCGAGCCGTTCTCCCGTCTGTTCACGCAGGGGATGATCTACCGGCACGGCGCGAAGATGTCGAAGTCGAAGGGCAACGTCGTCTCGCCCGACGAGGCGGTCGCGCGCTACGGCGCCGACGCGCTGCGGCTCTACATCCTCTACATGGGCCCCGCCGAGCAGGACAAGGAGTGGTCGGACGCGGGAATCGACGGCACCGCGCGGCTGCTCGACCGCATGTGGCGCGTCGCGCTCGAGGTCGCGGCGCGCGGGCCCGTCGAGGCGCCGGCCGACGGTGACCTCGTGCGCACTGCCCACCGGACGATCGACCGTGTCACCGACGACGTCCTGCGGCGTTTCCAGTTCCACACGCCGATCGCGGCGCTGTTCGAGCTCGTCAACGAGATCTACAAGGTCAAGGACGACCCCGATCGCGCAGGCGAGGTGCGGTTCGCGACCGAGACGGCGCTCTCGCTCGTCCAGCCCTACGCGCCCCATGTCGCCGAGGAGCTCTGGGAGCGCCTCGGTCACGGCCGCCTCTGGGAGACGCCGTGGCCGGTCGCAGACGAGGCGCTCGTCGCGGCGGAGACGGTCGAGGTCGTCGTCCAGGTGAACGGCCGGCTGCGCGACCGGCTCCACGTTCCGGTCGGGACGCCCGACGGGGAGCTCGTCGCGCTCGCGCTCGCCTCCGAGCGCGTGCAGGCACATCTCGAAGGCGAGCCGAAGAAGACGATCGTCGTGGCAGACCGCCTCGTGAATCTCGTGGCGTAGAGCCCGCACCGGGCGGCTTCGGCGAGGCGGGGCCGCCGTCACACACTCGGCACGAAGCCGGCACGGTCCGGGCACGGGTTGCGGACGACGCTGGAGGCGTGCTCACCCTCACGCGCACCCAGCTCGCGCTCGTCCTCGTGCCGCTCGTCGTCCTCCTCACGGTCGCCGGGTCGCGGATCGCAGGCGTCGGGGCGAGCCGCGGCCCCGCTGCGGTGGCGCCGCTCGCGCGGGTCCCGTCGAGCGCAGAGGCGCAGCGGCCCCTGCTCGTCGTCCACGTCGTGGGCGCGGTGCGCCGCGCCGGCCTGTTCCGGCTGCGCGACGGCTCGCGCGTCGCGGATGCGCTCGCCCGGGCCGGTGGTCCCACCCGCCGCGCCGACCTCGCCGCGGTCAACCTCGCGGCACCCCTCGTCGACGGCGAGCAGGTCGTCGTGCCGCGGCGCGGTGCGGGCGGCAGCGTCACGGGAGCGGCGGCCCCGGGAGCCGGCGCGAAGGTGAGCCTGGGCTCGGCGACCGTCGAACAGCTCGACGAGCTCCCCGGGGTCGGCCCGGTCACGGCCCAGAAGATCGTGGACTGGCGCACGACGCACGGGCCGTTTCGCTCCGTCGAAGACCTCGACGACGTCCCCGGGATCGGACCGGCCCGGATCGAGCAGCTCCGCGACCTGGTGACGCCGTGAGGCGGCTGCTGGAGACCGGTTGGCCCGCGCTGCTCCTCTGCGCCGCGTGCGCCGGGCTCACGCTCTCCGTCTGGCTGCGCCTGCCTGCGGACGTGCTTCTGCCGGCCGCATGCGCTGCAGCCACCGGTGCACTGCTCGGGCGCGATCTCCGCCGCCTCGCGCTCGCGGGCCTGGCGCTCGCGATCCTCGGGCTCTGGTGGGGCGCGCTCCGAGAGACCGCGCTCGAGCAGAGTGTGCTCGCGAGCCACCTGGGCGAGCGCGCGGCCGCCCGCGTTGTCGTGACCGGCCCGGCGCGACGGACGCAGTTCGCCCTGCGCGCCCCCGCACAGGTCGTCCGCTTCGGCGACGAGGAGCTACGGGAGCGCGTGCTCCTCGAGCTGCCGCTGGGACGCGCGCCCCCGCAGGGAGCCATCCTCGAGCTCCGCGCGCGGCCGGTCGAGCCGCATGGGCCCGAGACCGGCTTCGACGAACGCGCCTGGCTCGCGCGGCAGGGTATCCACGTCGTGCTGCGCGGCGAGAACCCGCGCGTCGTCGGCCGGCGGGGCGGGATCGGTGGCGTCGCCGACCGGCTGCACGCGCACGTGGAGCAGACGCTCGCCCGCGCGACGGCGGGAGAACGCCGCGCGGTCCTGACCGGGATCGTGCTGGGCGAGGAGGGCGGCATCGATACGTCCCTCCGCGGCGCGTTTCGCGCGAGTGGCCTCACCCACCTGCTCGCGGTCTCCGGCCAGAACGTCGCGATCACGGCGATCGGCGTCGTGTGGGTCGCGCGGCTCGCCGGGATCGGGCGCATCGCGGGGGAGGGCCTGGCGATCCTCGTGGTGCTCGCGTACGCGCTGGCGGTCGGCTGGCAGCCCTCGGTGGTGCGCGCGGCGGTGGCGGGGATCCTCGCCTCGCTCGGGTGGATCACCGCCCGGCCACGGGACCGGTGGCATGCGATGGCGGTCGGCGCGCTCGTCCTGCTCGCCTGGACGCCGACGGCCGGGCTCGACCCCGGGTTCCAGCTGTCGTTCGCCGCGGTTGCCGCGATCTTTCTCGTCGTGCCACGGGTCGCCGGCGTCCCCGACGCGTACCCGGTGCCGCGGGGCGTCTGGGACGTCCTCGTCGTCGCCGTCGCGTGCGGGCTCGTGACCGCGCCGATCGTCTGGCTGCACTTCGGCAGCGTCGCCCTCTGGACGGTGCCCGCGAACCTCGCGGCGGAGCCGGCGATGCCGCCCCTGATCGCTCTGTCACTGGCCGCAGCCGCGTTCGAGCCGGTCCTCCCGGGCGTGGCCACCTCGCTCGCGTGGCTCGCCGGCTGGTGCGCCGCCTGGATCGCGTTCGTCGCTCGGGCCGTGAGCGGGTGGCCGTCCGCGCAGATCCACTCCGCGGTCGCGCTCACCGCCGTCCTCGCGCTCGCGGCCGCCCCGGTCGGCGTGCGTCGGCTGCCGCGCTACCGCCGGCGAGTTGCCGCGGTCGGGCTCGTGTCCGTCGCGCTGACCCTCGCAGCCGCGGCGTGCGCGTTTCGGCCGGTGCCGTCCTGGACTCCGCCGCAGGGGCTCCGGGTGACCTTCCTCGACGTCGGCCAGGGGGACTCCGCGCTCGTCGAGGCACCGGGTGGAGCGGTGCTCGTCGACGAGGGTCCGCCCGAGGCGGACGTGGCCGGCCAACTGCGCGCGATGGGCGTCCGCGCGCTGACGGCGATCGTGCTCACGCACCCGCAGCGCGACCACATCGGCGGGGCGGCCGCCGTCCTCGACGGGCTCCGCGTGGGGGAGGTCGAGGACCCCGGGATCGAGGCGCCGTCGGCCGACCACGACGCGGCGATGGCGGCGGCGCGGCGTCGGCACGTTCCGGTCGAGATCGTGCACGAGGGCGACACTTTTCGGATCGGGAAGCTCCGCCTGCGCATCCTGTGGCCGGACGAGCCGGGGCTGCCGAGCGAGGATCCCAACCAGCACGCGGTCGTCGCCCTCGCGAGCTACGGCGCGACCGACGTGCTGCTCACGGCGGACGCGGAGAGCGACGTCACCGGCCGGCTCCGAATCCCGCCCGTCGAGGTGTTGAAGGTCGCCCATCACGGCTCCGAGGACTCGGGGCTGCCGGATCTCCTCCGCACGCTCCGTCCGCGGCTCGCGGTGATCTCGGTCGGGAAGGGGAACGACTACGGGCACCCGCGGCCGGAGACGATCGCTGCCCTGCGGGCGGAACCGGGGCTCGAGACCCTCCGCACCGACGAGAGCGGCCGGATCGTCGTCGAGTCCGACGGCCGCACGCTCACCGTGCGGGCGCAGCGTTAGTGGATGCGCCCGCGAGTACGGTTGTGTGCCTAGCGGCCCTCAGGCGCTTCGCATCCCGTCGTCCTCGATCGTCCCGATACCTTCTGGTATCGGGACTCCCTGCGTCCCAGGGCTGCTCGGCCTGAGACCCGCCAGTCACGAACGAACTCACGGACGCATCCACTAGCCTGGGCGCGATGGCCGCGCCCGCCGAGTCCGTCTACCTCGTCACCGGCTCCGACCGGCCGAAGATCGATCGCACCCTCGAGCGGCTCCGCGGGCACTTCGACCCCGGCGCCGTCGAGCGCTTCACGGCCGCCGGCCAGGAGGGTGCGAGGGGCGACGACGTCGTCGCCGCGTGCAACGCGGGCTCACTGCTCGGCGACAGCCGCCTCGTGCTCGTCACCGAGATCGACGGCAGGCCCGACGACCGCGGCCGGCTCACGGGCGGGTGGAAGAAGGCCGACGTCGATGCGGTCGTCGAGTACCTCGGCTCGCCCGCACCGGGCGCGGTCCTCTGCCTCGTCGGGCAGGCGGTGAAGCGCGACTCGCCGCTCGGCAAGGCGTGCGCGAAGGCCGGCACGGTGCTCGAGTGGGAAGTCGCGAAGGGCAAGCTCGACCAGTGGGTCGGCGAGGAGTTCGCGAAGCGCGGCGTCAAGGTCGAGCGCACCGTGTGCCACGAGCTCGTGCAGCTCGTCGGGGACGACAAGCTCGCGCTCGCGCTCGAGGTCGACAAGCTCGCCACCTGGGCTGCGGGCGAGCCGGTCGGGAGCGAGGAGGTGCGGCAGCTCGCGGTCGCGTTCGGCGACCGTCCACCCTGGGATCTCACGGACGCCTGGGGCGATCACGACGTCGCGACCGCGCTCACGGTCGTCGAGGAGAAGCTCGATCGCAACGCGATCCCGCGGCGCGCGCAGGCCGCGATGCTCGCGGGCTCACTCGCAGCGCATCTCACCCGCCTGCGCCAGCTCGCCGCGGTCGCGCGGGAGGGTATCCGTCCGAAGGACGCCGCCGGCCGGCTCAAGCTCCATCCCTTCCAGGCCGAGAAGCTCGCGCGGCAGGCGGAGGGGTTCTCGGCCGAGGAGCTCGACGACGCGACGGTGCGGATCGCGGAGCTCGACCACGCCCTCAAGGGCGGCAGCCGGCTCGCGCCCGACCTCGAGCTGCAGCGCGCGGTTGCGGACCTCGCCCGCGAGCGGCGCTAGCGTCTAGGCCGAGACGCCCGAGACGACGCGTGCGGCCTGCGACTTCTTCCGCGCGGCGGCGTTGCGATGGAGCGCGCCGCGGGAGACCGCACGGTCGATCGTCCGCACGAGCTCGCGATGCTCGGACGCGACCTGCTCCGAGTCGCCGTCCTCGACGGCGCGCTCGAGCCGCTTCGCGAGCGTCTTGATCGTCGAGCGGTAGCGGAGGTTCTCGAGCCGTTGGCGCGACGCGATCCCCACGCGCTTCTTCTGCTGCTTGATGTTCGCCATTCGGAAGGGTGCCCACGGCCGGTGGGCCGCAGGGCCGCGTGATGGTACCAGAGGGGGTTTCGCAGATTCCACGAAACTCCCGTGGATGACCGAGCTCGACCAGCCGATCGAGCCTGCGCTCGCGGAGGAGCGCGCCCACAGGCGGCGCCTCGCGCGCTCCACCGCCGTGTTCGGCGCCGCGACCGCGCTGTCGCGCGTGCTCGGCCTCGTGCGCGAGATGATTGCCGCGCCGACCTTCGGCGCCGCCGGGAAGATCAACGCGTTCACGGTCGCCTTCCAGATCCCGAATCTCGTGCGCGCGCTCGTCGCCGACACGGCGCTCTCCGGAGCGTTCGTGCCGGTGTTCAGCGAGCTGCTCGAAAAGGGGGAGCGGCTTCGGGCCTGGCGGGTGGCTTCCACGATCTTCTGGCTCATGCTGCTGCTCACGACGGGTCTCACCGCGGTGTTCGTCCTCATCGCGCCGCTGATCGTCGAGCTGTTCGGGACGCCGGGAGGCAGCATCGACCTCGCCGTCGGGCTCTCGCGGTTGCTCTTCCCGATCGTGATCATGCTGGCCCTCTCGGGGATCATCGTCGGGATCCTCAACGCGTACGACCACTTCACGGTCCCGGCGCTGACGCCGGTCGC
>DASSJV010000108.1:0-5979 GCA_035691005.1 Gaiella sp.
GTCGGCCGCGCTGCGGGTCGCCGAGCCGCCGAACAGCACGTCGTCCGGGCGGTCGGCGCGCAGCTCGGACGGCGTGAGCGAGCCGGCCGCCCACACGATCGCGTCCGACACGTTCGACTTGCCCGAGCCGTTCGGCCCGACGACGACGGCGACCCCCGGCTCGAGGCTGACCTCGACCGGGTCCGGGAACGACTTGAAGCCGCGCAGCTTGATGGAGCGCAGGTGCACCGGGCGGGAAGTATCGCGGCGTCGGCGGACGGTCAGGTTGCGACGCGCCTGCGCTCGAGCGCCTCGAGCGCCTGAGCGGCCGCCTCCTGCTCGGCGGCCTTCTTGGTGGAGCCACGACCGACCCCGAGCTCCTCGCCGTCGATCAGCGCGGCGCAGACGAACCGTCGCTCGTGCGGCGGCCCCTCGACGGCCAGCACGTCGTACTGGACGACCCTCCCCGTGCGCGCGAGAGCCTCCTGCAGCTCGGTCTTCGAGTCGACGTGCCCGGTGCTCGCGAACTCGATCCGCTCGGCGAACGCGTCGACGACGGCGCCCTCCACGTGCGCGAAGCCGTGCTCGAGGTAAACCGCGGCGATCGCCGCCTCGAGCAGCGCCGCGAGCACGTTGCGGCTGAGCGAGATCCGGTGGAGCTCGGGCCCGGGCACGTCCTGCGCGCGCTGGACGAGGACGGTGCCGAGCTCGAGGTCGCGGGCGACCGCCGCGCAGCTCTGCCGAGAGACGACGTGGGCGCGGATCTTCGCGAGGCGCCCCTCGGACGCGTCCGGGAAGCGGTCGTACAGGGCGCGCGCGATCGCGAGCTCGAGCACCGAGTCGCCGAGGAACTCGAGACGCTCGTAGGACGACGCCCGGTCGGGCGCCCATGACGTATGTGTGAAGACGTGGTCGCGGCGCTCGGGGGGAAGGGTGTCGATCAGGCGCGCGAGCGCCCCGCCCTTCCCCGCCGGCACCTCACTGATGCTGGACGACGTAGTCGACCGCCTGCCCGACCGTCGTCAGCTTCTGTGCATCCTCGTCCGGGATCTTGATGCCGAACTGATCCTCGAGCTCCATGATCAGCTCGACGAGGTCGAGCGAGTCGGCGTCGAGGTCGTCCTGGAACGACGCCTCGTTCGTGATCTCGCCTTCGTCGACGCCGAGCTGCTCGTGGAGCGCAGACTTGACGCGCTCGAAGACCTCATCGCGGGAAAGTGCCACTCTCGAACCTCACTGGTCGTCGCAGGGGTGGATTGAGCGCAGGACTCTAACAGCGTGGAGAAAGGTGGGGGAAACCAGGTTTCCCCCACGAGCCCCCTGCTTCGGCGCTGTGCACGGATGGGCCGAGGCCCGCCTCGCGGCCGCGAGCGGAAGGCGTACTCGTAGCCCCCGAACGAGCCCGTTCAACGGTGCGTCACGGGGGCCTCGCGGGTCTCGGCACGCGTCTCCGGCAGCCGCTCGGCGAGGTGCTCCACGAGCCTGTGCTCGACGCCCCGCGCCGCCAGCCGCGTCGCGTTCGCGATCGCGACACGGGAGCTCGAGCCGTGCGCGATCACGACGAGCCCGCGCAGGCCGAGGAGATATCCGCCTCCCGTCGTCTCCGGGTCGAGGCGCTTGCGCAGCCCGCGCGCGGCCGGTCGGATGAGGAGGCCGCCGAGGCGCGCGGTCGCAGACGAGTGGATCTCCTCCCGGAGCGCGCCGAGCACGCTGCGGATCGTCCCCTCGAGCGTCTTCAGAGCCACGTTGCCCGTGAAGCCGTCGCAGACGACGACGTCCGCCTCGCCCTCGAGGAGCGCGCGGCCCTCGACGTTCCCCTCGAACCGCAGGCCGGACTCCTCCAGCAGCGCGTGCGCCTCCAGCGTGAGCTGGTTGCCCTTCTCCGGCTCCTCACCGATCGACAGGAGCTGCACGGACGGGTTGCGGACGTCGAGCACCTCCTCTGCGAACACGGCGCCCATGTGACCGAACTGCACGAGGTGCTCCGGGCGCGCCTCGGCGTTCGCGCCGGCGTCGATCAGGACGGTCGGGCCCTTCCGACCCGGGATCACGATCGCGATGCCCGGCCGGTGGACGCCGGGCAGACGCCGTACGTGCAAGAGCGACGCGGCGAGGACGGCTCCCGTGTTACCGGCGGAGACGGCGGCGGCCGCCTCGCCGTCGCCGACCGCCCGCACCGCGCGCACGAGCGACGAGTCCGGCTTCGCGCGCACCGCCTCGGCCGGCTTGTCGGTCATCGAGATCTCCTCGCTGCACGACACGAGCTCGAGCCCGCCCGTAGGAAGCGACGGCGGGCCGAACAGGATCGGCACGATCGTGTCGGAGGCGGACTCGAGCGCGCCTGCGACGACCTCGTCCGGGGCGTGGTCGCCCCCGAGAGCGTCGACCGCGACGCGCGTCGCCACTGGGATCAGGGCGCCGGCGTGCGGAGCGGGGAGATCTCGCGCCCGCGGTACGTCTTGCACGTGGGGCAGACGCGGTGGGACTGCTTCGGCGCGCCGCAGTGCTCGCATGTCGAAACACGCGGCGCGGCGACGGCGTGCTGGGCGCGGCGCTTGTCGCGGCGCGATTTCGAGGTCTTTCGCTTCGGAACGGCCATGGGCGGCCGCCGATTGTAGCGGCTCCGCGCAGGCTGCAGACCCGCTCGGAGGCTCAGTCCTCGCCCGCGGTCTCCGCCCGCAGGCCCTCGAGTGCGGCCCAGCGCGGGTCGGTTGCGACCTCGTCGTGCTCGTGCGGCTCGTCGTTCAGGTTCTTCCCGCAGACGGGGCAGAGGCCGGCGCAGTCGGGCCGGCAGAGGATCGGCTCCGGGAGCGCCAGCGCGACCTGGTCGTGGGCCCACGCGCCGACGTCGAGCTCGCCGTCCCGGACGTACTCCGAGCGGAGCTCGTCCGCGGCCGCCGGGTCGGAGGCCTCGTACTCCTGCGCGTCGACGACGACGTCCACGCCCGCGGGATCGAGGCAGCGCATGCACGGGCCCTCGACGCGGGTCGGGAACCGCAGACGGAAGACGTCGCCGCTTTGGGCACGCTGCACGATCAACTCGGCGCGAACGGTGCTCGGCACCGGCTCGTAGAGCACGCCTCCGAGCGTGAACGGCGCGAGCTCCACCGCGAGCTCCTCGCGGTGCTCCTCGCCGGGCCGGAGCCTCAGGTGTCGCAGGGAGAACGTGGTCACGACCGCGAGAGTAGCGCGGCCGCCGCCCTTCGCCGGACGCCGCGCGGAGACCCGTTCGTAAGGGAGGAATAGGCAAGGCGTGAGGCTTCCGTTAGGCGGGTGAAGCTTCCGTAAGAAGGTCGTTCGGCCGTCCAGATCCGGGATAGACCCTCGTCGTCCGTCCATTTCGAACGAAAGGACATGCGCGATGCGTACGACTCGCAGGGTGACCCTCTTCTGGATGCTCGCCGCGGCGGCGCTCGCGTCGATCGCGACCGTCCTCGCGCTTCCGGGCGGCGGCGCCGCAACCACGCAGGAGCGTCCCGCGAACACCGCGGAGCCCCGGATCACCGGCGCCGCGTCGGTCGGCTCGACGCTCTCGACGAGCAACGGCTCGTGGACGAACGCGCCGACGAGCTTCGCCTACCAGTGGCTGCGGTGCGCCCTGGACGGCGGGCGGCCCGACGGCTCGGACTGCGCCGCGATCGGCGGCGCGACGACCGCCAAGTACGTCGTCGCAGCCTCCGACGTCGACCACCGGCTTCGCGTCCGCGTGACCGCCACGAACGCTGACGGCTCGCAGGCCGCGACGTCGAACGCGACAGCCCGCGTCCGACAGCCCGACGCGGGCCGGCCCGTCAACGTCGCCGCCCCGACGCTCAGCGGCACCCCGGCGCAGGGCCAGACCCTGCACGTCGCCCCCGGCACGTGGAACGGCCGCCAGCCGATCACGTTCACGTTCCGCTGGCTCCGCTGCGACGGCGTGGGGAACAACTGCATCATCCAGTCGGGCTTCTCCGACGACGCGTACGTGCTCCGCGAGGGCGATGTCGGCAAGACGATCCGCGCGCGGGTGATCGCACGGAACAGCGCCGGGGAAGCGAGCCGGCTCACGGCGCAGAGCCAGGCCGTGTCGGGCCCGCAGGGCCCGGAGGGCGTGATCACGCTGCCGACCGGGGAGAAGTCGATTCCCGCGACGAGCGTGCCCTCCGACCAGAACCTCGTCGTCGACCAGGTGCGCTTCGCGACGAACCCCGTCCGCTCTCGCACCGCGCCGTTCGAGGTGCAGATCCGCGTGAAGGACACGCGCGGGTTCGTCGTCCGCGACGCGCTCGTGTTCTTCCGCTCGACCCCGCTCGTGACCCGGAACGCGCAGGACCAGGCGACCGGCCAGGACGGGTGGCTGCGCCTCACCGTCACGCCGGAGGTCGACTTCCCGGCGCTCCGGAACGGCTACAGCCTGCAGTTCTACGTCAAGGCGTACCGCAAGGGCGACCCCGCGCTCGCCGGCGTCGCCGGCACGCGGATCGTCCAGGTGCCGCTCGCGCGGTAGCCCAGACCGAAACGAGGAAGAACGAGGGGGCGGCCGAGACCGCCCCCTCACTCGTTCCAAAGCCGTGCCGCAGATCCAGGGCGAGGCCGAGGCCTCGCGGCGCTACTGGTAGGACTCTTCGAGCGAGCCGTCGCGGTCGACCGGGCCGATGCCCGCCACCACGGTCTCCTGCGAGCGCTCGTGGAGTCGCTCGCGCCCCCGGCGCACCGCGCCGAGGAACTTGTCGAGGTTCACCTCGAGCGTGGAGAGGATCCCGTCCGCCCAGTCCTCCATCTCGAGCCGCGTCTCGCGGGCGCCGCGCCGGGCCTCCTCGACGATCTCCTGGGACTGCCGCTCGGCGAGCTTCACGATCTCCGTCTGCGATGCCTCGCGCACGGCCTGCTCGCGTGCCTCGCCGATGAGGCGGTCGCACTCGCGCTTCGCCTCGGCGAGCATCTCCTGCCGTTCCTTCACGATCCAGCGTGCCTGCTTGATCTCCTCCGGGATCGTCGCGCGCATCTGGTCGAGGATGTCGTAGATCTCCTCGCGGTCGATGCGCACCTGATCGGTGAGAGGGACCGCCTTCGCGTTGTGCACGAGGTCGTCGAGCTTGTCGATCAGTACGAGGACGTCCATGTCGGGGATGGTACTCGTCATGCCGGATCGCGGGAGCGAGGTTACTCTTGTGGACTGAGCGGGGCGCCCGGACGGCCGTTCGGGTAGAGCTCGCGGAAGCGCTCGGCGACGGCATTCGTGACGAGCTCGCCGACGTTGCCGCCGAACGACGCGATCTCCTTCACGCCGCTCGACGAGACGAACGCGTACTCCGGGCTCGACATCACGTACATCGTCTCGACCTCGGGCGCGAGCAGGTGGTTCAGCCGGTTCATCTGGAACTCCCACTCGAAGTCCGCGATCACCCGCAGGCCCTTGACCATCGTCCGCGCGCCGTGCTTGCGGGCGAAGTCGACGACCAGCTCGCTGAAGACGTCGACGACGACGTTGTCCAGCTCGGCGAGCGCGTCCTCGAGGAAGGCGACGCGCTCCTCGACCGTGAACAGCGTCTGCTTGTGTGTCGGGTCGCGCACGACGCCCACGACGACCGAGTCGAAGATCGCGGCCGCGCGGCGGACCACGTCGACGTGCCCGAGCGTGACGGGGTCGAACGTGCCGGGGTTGATCGCGACGATCGGCTGGCGGTCGGTCATGGCGCGAAGACGGTGAGACGCGCGGAACCGTACCGCCGGCTGGTCACCAGGTCGAGAGGGAGCTGCGGCTCGACCCGGGCGCTCGTCTCGACGACCGCGAGCCCGGAGCTCGCGAGCACCGGCGGGAGCAGCGCGGCGAGGTCGGCCGCGACCGAGTCCCAGCGGTCGTAGGGCGGGTCGGCGAGCACAAGGTCGTGCCGCCGGCCGGCCGCCGCCTCGCCGCGGAGGAGCCCCGCGGCGTCCCGCTGGACGACGAGCCCGCCCGCCAGCCCGAGCGTTTCGAGGTTTCGCCGGATCACCCGGCAGGCTGCGGAATCCGTCTCCGCG